>NZ_CAJCKK010000025.1:0-69153 GCF_903970865.1 Bacillus sp. ME78 | reverse complement strand
TTGTTATCCATAATTGGCATTATATTCGGTGGCTGGTTGTTATCCATAATTGGCATTATATTCGGTGGCTGGTTGTTATCCATAATTGGCATTATATTCGGTGGCTGGTTGTTATCCATAATTGGCATTTGAATATTTGGCGGTATGACTTGTGGAATAACTACATTTTCTTTCGATACATTTGGCGATACTATATTCCCTACGTTTTCTTTCTTCACTTGCGGCGATATTATATTCCCTACATTTTCTTTCTTCACTTGCGGTGACACTATATTCCCTACATTTTCTTTCTTCACTTGCGGTGACACTATATTCCCTACATTTTCTTTTTTCACTTGCGGTGACACTATATTCCCTACATTTTCTTTTTTCACTTGCGGTGACACTATATTCCCTACATTTTCTTTCTTCACTTGCGGCGATACTATATTTCCTACATTTTCTTTCTTCACTTGCGGCGATACTATATTTCCTACATTTTCTTTCTTCACTTGTGGCGATATTATATTCCCTACATTCTCTTTCTTCACTTGCGGCGATACTATATTATTTTTTTTCGTTTGCGGAGAAATGATATTGTTAGGTTTCATTTTACTAATTTGAGGAGCAATTAACTCGCTGCCTTTTTTTATTACATCCGAAATTTTATATTCTTTTTTCGGTTTTATTGGTGGTTGTGGCGGTTGCGGTAATACATTTACCGAAAACTTCGTGTTTTCTTTTTCCGCCGGTTTTTGTTTTTCTATCACAGGTGGTTTTTGAATAACAGACGGTTTTTCAACTGGTTTCTCTTTTTGAATTGGCTGTTCTTTTTGCACCTCTTTTTGCGGTTTCACCTGTACTTCTTTTTGCGGCTTTACCTGCATTTCCTTCTGCGGTTTTACTTGCACTTCTTTTTGTGTTTGTTGCATAGCTGGCTGCTGTGTAATTGGTGCTGATTGATACGTAACTTCTTCTTCATCTTCTATTCCAAGTGGAGTTGGTGTTGCTGCAAATTCTTTTTGTTGCACTTCTTTTACGTATTGCTTTGGAGGCGCTGAACCTGCTCCAGCCTGTTGTTTCATGTGAACACTCTTGGATGGCACTTTAATTTTCATACCTGGCATGATTAAATCTGGATTACTAAGTTGTGTATTTGTTTTTTTCAACGTATCAAAATCCACTCCGTACTTTTTCGCAATTTTCCAAAGGGTATCCCCTTTTTGCACGATATGAATTTTCAAATTTTCCCCCTCCTGTATAACTTATCTATAAGTAACAAATCTCATGAAGTAACTCTTTCTAAATAACATTAACTTCTTTTCACTTTTATCACTTCTTCGATTTTCAATATCATTCGAAGTGGAATAAGCATAAAGAACCACAATGATTTCTTCAAAACAATGTATGCCCATTTTGTTCTTGTTATGATTATATGTATGAAAAAAAGCAACGGGAATACCGTTGCTTTACACACGCTCTAACATACGATTTAATGCAAGAACCGCTTCTGCCGTTACTTGTTTATCTACGCTAATAACGTTAATTTCTTCTCCTCTTTCTATCGTTTCAAGTACCCATAATAAGTGAGGCAAATCAATTCGGTTCATCGTTAAGCATGGACACATAAATGGATTAAGTGAAACAATTTCTTTATCTGGATGTTGCTGAATAATTCGGTTCACTAAATTCATTTCTGTACCAATCGCCCATTTGCTACCAGATGGCGCCGATTCAATCATATCAATAATATATTTCGTTGAGCCTGCATAATCTGAAGCAGCTACAACTTCATAGCAACATTCTGGATGTACAATAATATTCATATCAGGATGATTTTTTCGTACGCTCTCAATGTTCTTCACTGTAAAATTTTGATGAACAGAACAATGCCCTTTCCATAAAATCACTTGAATTTCTTCTATATCCCCATCGTACTCTAATGAATCTGTGTGTGGGTCCCATACTGCCATTTTATCTAACGGGATACCTAAATCGTACGCTGTATTTCTCCCTAAATGTTGGTCTGGTAAAAAGACGAGACGCTCTTTTTGAGTAAACGCCCAAGATACCATTTGCTTTGCATTAGAAGAAGTTACTGTTGCTCCTCCGTTACGACCACAAAACGCTTTAATTGCAGCTGTAGAGTTCACATATGTTAACGGAATCATCGTATCTCCAAATAATTTCTTTAACTCTTTCCACGCTCTTTCTGTTTGTTCAATATCTGCCATATCCGCCATCGAACAACCTGCACGCATATCTGGTAAGATGACAACTTGATCATCTGTTGTTAACATATCTGCTGTTTCCGCCATAAAGTGCACCCCGCAAAACACAATATATTTTGCGTCTTTATTGCTCGCTGCAACTTGCGCAAGCTGAAGTGAATCCCCTGCTGCATCTGAAAATTGTACCACTTCATCTTTTTGATAATGATGCCCTGGAATGAATAACATTTTCCCCATCTTCTCTTTAATTTCACGAACACGCTTTTCCATATCTTCCGTTGACATCGTGTAATAACGCTTTGGTAACATCGTTTCAATTGGCTGTACTTGTTCTAAAATACTCATATACGTTTCTCCCCCTCTAAGCCACTTTCCTTACCCTTCAATATTGAAACTAATATCAAGTGCTTTCACTGAATGTGTTAACGCTCCAAGTGAAATATAATCTACCCCTGTTTTTCCGTATTTCGATAAATCTTCAATTGTGATGCCCCCTGAAGCTTCTGTAAAAATAGCGCTTGGTACAATTTTTGAAAACTCCCGGATTTCATCTGGCGTACGATTATCGAACATAATAATATCCGCACCAGCAGCAACAGCCTCTCTCACCTGTTCCTCAGTTTCTGTTTCTACTTCTACTTTCACCATATGTCCTAACTTTTCTTTCACTGATGTAACAGCTTTTGTAATAGAACCAGCAAACGCAATATGATTGTCTTTAATCATGACACCATCATATAAACCGAAGCGATGATTAAATCCACCACCACACACGACTGCATACTTATCAAACATACGTAGTCCTGGTATCGTTTTTCGCGTATCACAAATGCGAGTATGGCTACTATCTAAAGCAAAAACCGCTTTACGCGTCATCGTCGCTATTCCGCTCATACGCTGAATAACGTTTAATATAACGCGCTCTGCTGTTAATAACGATGCAATTGGCCCTTGCACAGTTGCAATGATTTCGCCTTTTTCTACAAGATCCCCATCTTTTTTATGAAGCTCTACTTCAATTCTCTCATCAATTAATTTAAATCCTGATTCAATTACTAAACGTCCTGCAAAGACCCCTGTATCCTTCGCAAGAAACGTTCCTTTCGAAAGTAAGTTATCTGGAAAAATAAGCTGAGATGTTACATCTCTTTCTCCTATATCTTCTAAAAAAAATCGATTTAATGCTTCTTTAACTTTTATCGTGTTCATAAAGCCCCTCTTCCCCTCATCACACAAGTTGTAGTTTTCTCTTTACTCGAACAATCTCTTTCTTTCCTATATTTCTATCTGGATAATCACTTCGGTAATGCCCGCCAATACTTTCTTCTCTTTGCAGGGCTGAAACAACTATAAGCTCACAAACTGTTAACATATTAATAAGCGTTATCTCTTCATTCGTAAGAACATCATGTTGTAATATCATATTTCGAACACCATACTTACTAAGCCATCTCTTCGCATAAGATAAACTTTGCTCTGTTCGCACAATCCCAACATATTTCATCATGCATTTTTGTATTTCTTCTTTCGTCGGTAAATGATTCAGAACGATAAACTTTGCTTCTTTTTCGGCTAGCATGTTCACCTTTTCTTTTGTCTCTCTAGATAAAATGTGTCTTCCGATTCTTCCTCCAAACACAAGACCTTCTAATAATGAATTACTCGCTAATCTATTTGCACCATGAACCCCATTACAAGCTACTTCCCCGACTGCGTATAGGTTCGGAATAGACGTCTCTCCATCACAGTTCGTTTTCACGCCACCCATGTGAAAATGAGTACCGGGCACGACTGGAATAAGGTTTTTATTTATATCGACTCCATTCGTTTTACATATCGTTGACACAGTCGGAAAGCGTTGTTCAAAGTTTTGAATCATTTCGATGTTTAAGTACACTTTTTCACCCGCAAGTAGCTGTTCATAAATAGCCCTTGCGACTACATCACGAGGCGCTAAATCCTGTTCGGAATGTATATCCATCATAAAACGCTGCCCTTTGCCATTTATAAGGACAGCTCCTTCTCCGCGAACAGCTTCGGACACGAGGCCGGAACAACGCCCACCCGCGTATAACATCGTCGGATGAAATTGTATAAACTCTAAATCTACAAGCTCTCCGCCTGCACGGTACACCATTGCAAGTCCATCACCTGTAATTGTCTCATCATTAGAAGTAAAGGCGTATAAACCGCCAATACCGCCTGAAGCTAACACCGTATAATCTGCATTGTAACGTTTCAGTTCTCCTTTATTGTTGCGAGTTAAAACCCCAACACATTTATCTTTTTCTATAATAAAATCGAGCACCATTTCCTGTTCCACTACCGTAACGTATGGAGCTACTTCTTGAATAAGATGCTCTAATAAATTCTTTCCTGTTGCATCGCCACCTGCATGTAAAATACGACGTTTTCGATGCGCTCCTTCTTTTCCAAGATGAGGACCTGTTTCATCTCCATCAAATTTCATTCCTCTTTCAATAAGGTTATTAATTTCTTTCGGTCCTTCCTCGACTAAATAACGGACCACTTCTTCATTGTTATAATGACACCCTGCTACTAACGTATCTTCAAAATGATCATTAGGATTGTCATATGTAGCTACCGCTGCGGCAATTCCACCTTGAGCTAAATGTGTATTATTATTACGTTTCGTCTCCTTTGTGATAATAATCACATTCTTTTCGTGACAAATCTCTTTTGCAACACGAAGTGCCGCAACGCCACTTCCAATAATTAAGACATCTGCACTTGGCATAATTGTTGCCTCCTACTTTACACTTTTCAACTGTCTTGACACCTATATTTACATAGTTTTAAAATAATGACAAGAGTTTTTTTATAATTCTTATTTTCACTACCATTTAAAAAGTAAAAGAAATGTAACTCTTACTAGAGAGAGGAACTTACATGATGATATATCTTGACTATGCAGCTACTACACCTATGAGCGAGGAAGCGTTACAAACATATATGAAAGCAGCTTCGCAATACTTCGGAAATGAACAAAGTTTACATGATATTGGAGGAACGGCTTCTTCTTTATTACAAGTTTGCCGAAAAACATTTGCGGAAATGATTGGAGGCAAAGAACAAGGAGTATTTTTCACAAGCGGTGGATCGGAATCGAACTATCTTGCGATTCAATCACTTTTAAATGCCCGAAATAAGAAGCATATTATTACGACACCTATGGAACATGCATCCATTCGAAGTTATTTTCAATCTCTAAAATCAAAAGGCTATACGATCACTGAAATTCCTGTTGATAAAAGCGGACTCATTTGTTTAGTAGATTTAGAGGCAGCTATTACAGAAGATACTGTGCTAGCAAGTATACAGCATGGAAACTCTGAAATCGGAACCGTTCAAAACATTACAAAAATCGGGGCACTTTTAAAAACATATAATGTTTTATTTCATACGGATTGTGTGCAAACGTTTGGTAAACTGCCTATCCATGTTTTTGAGATGGGGATTGATAGTCTTTCTGTTTCAGCACATAAAATATACGGACCAAAAGGTGTCGGCGCTTGCTACATAAATCCGCAATCTCGCTGGGAACAAGTATTTCCAGGAACTTCTCACGAAAAAGGATTTCGCCCAGGTACAGTAAATGTTCCCGGCATCGCATCTTTTTTAACAGCTGCTGAAAATATATTAAAAACTCAATGGGAAGAAAGTTTACGTTTTAAAGAGTTACGATCCTACTTTTTAGAGCAAATACAAACACTTCCGCTAGAAATTGAAGTAGAAGGCCATTCTACTTCTTGTTTACCACATATTGTTGGGGTTACAATAAAAGGAATAGAAGGTCAATATACTATGCTAGAATGTAATCGTCATGGTATTGCCATTTCCACCGGAAGTGCTTGCCAAGTCGGTAAACAAGAACCTTCGAAAACTATGCTTGCAATTGGAAAAACGTATGAAGAGGCCAAACAATATGTCCGCTTCTCTTTCGGACAACAAACAACGAAAGATCAAATTGATACTACTATTCATGCACTACACACAATTGGAAATCAATTTTATAGAGGTGTTAAATCATAATGAAACAAAATGAACAAAAAAAGATTTTAGGTGAAGAAAGACGACAGCTTATCCTCCAGTGGCTTCTTGCTGCAAATGAACCGTTATCTGGGAATGAACTATCGAAAAAGACGAACGTAAGTAGACAAGTTATCGTGCAAGATATTTCCTTGCTTAAAGCACGAAACGAACCAATTATTGCGACTGCTCAAGGTTATTTATATTTAAAGCCACAAGAGAAGCAACAAACTTTCGAACGCGTAATTGTATGCCAACATAAACCAGCAGAAGTACGTCAGGAACTTACAACGCTTGTTGACCATGGCGTTACGATTAAAGACGTAAAAGTTGAGCATCCTGTATACGGCGACTTAACAGCATCCATTATGGTAAGCAATCGCTTTGATGTAGAGCAATATTTACAAAAAATCGAAAACACAAATGCTTCCTATCTTTCACAACTAACAGATGGTATTCACTTACATACAATCGAGGCAGATTCTAAAGAAAAATTAGATGCTGCTTGTGAGGCGTTAGATAAAGCAGGATTTCTCGTTTATTAATGTAAAGCACAGAGTTTTTATCATTCTCTGTGCTTTTTTAATGCTATAATATTGTAATCAATCGTAAAGGAGATCAAATATGGGAATTGAACTCGTTCACTTTAGCATTGGCAAACCGAAACAAATGAAATATGGCGAAGATAAAGAAATGATAACAGGTATATGTAAAGCTCCTACAGAAGAGGCCTTTCTCTCAAAAGACGGATTTCGTGGTGATGACGTAGCGGATTTAAAACATCACGGGGGACCTGATCGTGCTGTTTGTGTGTACCCACACGAGCATTACGCACTATGGGAAGAGGAATTTCAAACTACGCTTCCCGCTTCCACATTTGGTGAAAACATTACCGTAACAAATATGTTAGAGCATGACGTATGCATCGGAGATACATATCAACTAGGCGAAGCAATCATTCAAGTAACGCAAGCTCGCGTACCTTGTAGCACAATTTCAAAACGTCTTGGCATCCCTGGCATTTTGCCGCGCATTGTAGCAACTGGATTTACTGGCTACCTATGCCGTGTTCTTCAAGAAGGTACTGTACGTAAAGATTCTAAAATTACATTACTAGAACGTCAACCCGGCAATGTTTCTGTTTTGTTCTCTAACGAAATTTATTTTCATAATAGAAAAGATAAAGATGGCATTGAAAAAATTCTTGCTGTTCCAGAACTAGCTGATATTTGGCGTGGTCAGTTAGAAGATCGTCTTGCGAAGTTAAAATAAAGTGAAACTTTAATCAGCCCTCACCAATCGGGCTGCCCGGCAAATAGCGGGATAAAGAATCCCACCTTTTGCAGGTGGGATTTTATTAATCTATCAAAAAATATACTAGGCAATGAAATGATATGGACGATTAGGCAAATACAAATATTCCATCTACATCTTACAACCAATAAGAAGAATAACTCCCCAGCACAGTAACAGAAAAACCGAGTGCTTCAAGTTCCATCGTTACGCCTGGCAATAATACGTCATCGTATGCTTTATCGACATCGATTAAGAAAAAGTAATTTCCAAGACCTGTTTTCATCGGACGCGATTCGATTTTTGATAAGTTTAATTTTCTCCATGCGAAAGCTGATAGCACTTGATATAGGGCACCTGCATAATCTGCAGGTAACGTTATCATAAGCGTCGTTTTCTCTCCGCGGTTTTCTCCGTTATTCGGGAGTATTGCTTTCTTTTTCTTATGGAGTACTAGGAAGCGTGTATGGTTATTTTTATGCGTATGAATACTACGTCTTACAATTGTTAATCCGTATTTTTCTGCAGCTGCTTCATTTGCAATAGCGGCAATTTTTTCTTCAGGATGTTCTTTCACATATTGCGCAGCGGCACTCGTGGATGTCATATCTCGAACAGTTACTCCTTTTAATTCTTCATTTAAAAACTTATGGCACTGTGCAATGGCATGCGGATGAGAATGCACCGCATATACTTCATCCCACACTTCTGCATACTGCGGATGTACAAGTAAATGCTGCTGAATTGGTACTGTAATTTCTCCTACAATAGAAAGCGGCTGCTCATGTACAAGATAATCAACCGTTATATTCACTGAACCTTCTATTGCATTTTCTAACGGTACGACTGCGAAGTCTACATTTTCATTTGCAGCTGCATCTATACAATCTGGAATCGTTCGATACGGTACATGATCTGCTTCCGGAAAAAAACGACTCACCGCCATATTTGTAAATGTTGCTTCTGGTCCTAAATATCCTACTCGAATCATCGTCTTTTTCCCTCTTTTTCGTTTTCTTACTGTTATACCATACTTTTTTATATTCTTCTATGTAAATTTCGAATATTAAAAAAAGACTAGCATTTGCTAGTCTAAATGTTTCTTATATTCTCTTTGAGCGAAGAAGAAATAAATGATACATGCTACGATATAAAACAGAATGAACAAACCTACTTTTTTTAATGATCCATCCATAAAAACAGTATTATGAAACGTATATAACGCAACTGCACTATGCATACTCCCTACTATAATTGGCGCAAAAAATAGCATACATAATTGCCAACGAAAAATTTTCCATACTTCTTCCTTCGTCATTCCAAGTTTAGAGAGTGCACCATACTGCTTTCGGTCCGATGCAATATTATGGAACCATTTAAAATACACGATACTACATGAAGTAAGAAAGAATAATATACTAATAAACGAGCCCACAAATAGAGTAATATCGCCGCCTTCTTTCATACTTACATATAACTCCATATTACTTCGAAATGCATTATTATTATCTTGTTTCATATGTTTCCGTAAATCTTCGTTCAATTTCTTCGTCTTTTCGATATTTGATAATGTGTAGCCTCTATATATCATCTTTTCAGAATCAGGAACCTTATTTGCTATATTGTCAAAGTCTTCATCATTCATAACGAAGAACAGACCATTAATGTACGAAGGGTGATAGTTAAATTGAACCCCTTCTTTCTGACCGTTAAATACGAATTGATATGGTTGATTCATTACTTGCAATTGAATCTCTTTTTGATTATATACATTCGAATTATTGTATTTATTATAATAAACGAGTGTCACTGTATCTTTTTTAGGATGATATGTTTTCTGTTTTTGTTTCCTCGCTTCTTGGTTATAATCACTTTCTTTTATAAGCGGTGCTATTGTTGTTTCTCCTTTATTAGACTGAAAGGATGCATACACTCC
Source organism: Bacillus sp. ME78 (assembly GCF_903970865.1). NCBI lineage: Bacteria > Bacillati > Bacillota > Bacilli > Caryophanales > Bacillaceae > Bacillus > Bacillus sp. ME78. Next base: position 59,664 of record NZ_CAJCKK010000025.1, on the reverse strand, counting down.
AACAAAACTCATATATTGAAAATCATCATACCCATATTGATTCAGTAATTTTTCAACCGCACCTTCTTCAAAGACTTCATAAGTAGAAATACCTTTTTCTATGTACGAAAACGAGTGTACCCCTCCCGTTCGCCACATATCTTGCATGCTAAAAAAATACAAGAACACCGTACCTGTTGCCGTAACTACAAACGTCGTTGCCATAGACATCAGAAAGAAAAAGCGACCATTTTCCTTCATTCGATGTGACAATTGATTCACTATAAATAAATATGGATATGTATACATAATCTTTTTATTTCGCTTTATCATTTCTAACACTTGGGTAGCACCATGCGCGAAAGAAAAATACGTTCCCAAAAAGACAAGTATAGACACAGGGAAAAAGTATATTGCTATCGTAGCCATCGTCACTTGTAGCGCTAACGCATATCCTATCCCTAAACAAATAAAGCCGAATATACAAAGCCACTTTGATGTTTTCTTCTCTTTTTTATCTGTTCGAAATTCTTTCAATAACCGAATGATTTTTATATTCCATATACGTAAAGCACTTATAAAAGATAACAGAATAAAAACGACCATATATGTAATAAATGTTACACCAATCGCACTTACGTCAAATATAACAGGGAGTTCTTTCGGAAGCCCCAGTAACATACTAAACACCATGAAGAAGAGCTTTAAAAAGATCAAGCCCAGCCCTATACCGAAAATATTAGCAAAAATTCCAATTAATATTTGCTCGGTCATAATTACTCCTATTACGTTAGACTTCGTTGCTCCCATTAACATATATAACCCTAATTCTTTCTTACGTGCTTCTATGAAAATAGAAGTAGAGTACAAAATAAATATGACGAAAAAAGAAATAATTATAACATTACATATGATAAGTCCCCAGCGTACGTTTTGATACCACATCGTCTCTTGCATATACGGATGTACAATGACAGACATATATGCAAAAGATGCAAATATCGCAAAACAACTACTTAAGAAAAACACTTTATAATTACGCCAATTTCCTTTTATATTTTGCAGCGCTAGTTGCCGAATGTTCATCTATCGTCCTCCTGTAACTTACTACATAGGCAAAAAGCTAGAGGTTCCCCTAGCTTTTTACGTGTTTTAAATATCCTCTTTGCGCGATCATAAAGTAAATGGCAGAAGCTAAAATGTATGCTCCAATTACAAGCGCACCTGATTTCCACAAATCAATATAAAGCATTTTCCCTAACGTATGAAGAGCAAATCCACTATGAATGGAACCGATTAAAATTGGGATAAAGAAGATAACTCCCATTTGTCGAATCGCAATTTTGCGAATTTCTTTATCTGTCATACCGATTCTCTTTAACGATTTAAATTGAATACGATCTTGTTCTTTATCGTTAAACCATTTAAAGTATGTCATACTACAAGCGAAGAAGAAGAATAGTACCGCCACGAAGAAACCGATGAACATTGTAATCGCTCCACCTTCTCTTATATCCTTATACGCAAACACTGAATTTCTCAATTCTCCTTGCTTTTCTGGTGCAATTTCATTTTTCAAATCTAATACAAGATCTTCTGTACTTTTCCAATCCTCAATATAATAACCGTAATATTTCGTCTTTTCTTCATCTGGTACGAGTTTTGCATACTTCTCAAAATCTTGATCATTTACAACCAGATATTCACTATCATTAAAAACAGAAAATGAAGTTGGGCTATTTAACTGAACAGACTGCTTTTGTCCGTTAATTGTAAATTCATACGGTTTCGTACGGTCTATCTTCATCAGTTCATTTGCCATATCGACCATAACCATCGTTGCACTGCCTGGTGCATTATGAACTTCTGTAACTTGCTCTCTCTTTTGTTCACGCACTTCTGCATTATATTCTTTTTCTGAAATAATCGTCATCGGTACTTCATGTTCACTATTAAACAACGTTATTTTCTGTGTTGCCGGTAGTTTAACGTAGGTTACTTTTCGCGCATCTTCAAACCCGTGTCTCTTCACAAGCTGCTGTACCTTTTCTTCATTAATAAGGTTATGCGTATTTAACCCCTTTTCCTCATATGAAATAGCATGTGGAGTTTTGACTACCGTTTTATAACTCATATCCTCAAAATATACGTAAAGCGTGCCAACTGCCGAGGATACAACCGCCGTAATAATAGAAATTACAAATAGAAAACGAGCATTATCTTTCATTTTATAAATAAGGTTACTAAGGACGAACATATTTGGGTACGTATAAAAAGATTGTTTTCGTTTTTGCAATGCTTTTAATACGACTGTACTACCTTGTGTAAATAGTAAATACGTTCCGCCAATTGTCAGTCCTACCACCGGTAAAAAGAGGATGAGGAAATTCAGAAACGTTACTTGGAAGCTAAGTACATACGCAGCAATAATACATCCTATACCAACTACACATAACCATGTAAATGCAAACGGCTCTACTTTTTGCTTTCTTGCTTCTCTTAATAAATCAATAATTTGCAAGCGCCCGACTGTCCAAACACTAAACAATGATAGGATTAAAAATAGAATAAAGTATACACCAGCTGTAATAAGAATTGCTTTACTATTCCAAACGAGTGGAAGTGTCTTATCTATTTTCAATAATACGCTTAACGCTTGGAAAAATAATTTTGAACAAAGCATTCCAGCCCCAATACCAACTACAATTGCAATACTACCTAACATCAGTTGCTCTAATATAATCATTCGGCCGAGCTGCGATTTCGTTCCGCCAATTAATGTTAGTAGACCAAACTCTTTTTTTCTTGCTCGTAAAAACGTTGAATTTGCATATAAAATAAAGAGTGCCGAGAAGATGACCACAATATAATTCATCGATTCTAATCCTTTTGTGATCATCTTCCTCATACTAATATTACCGCTTACGACATCTGGATGATAAATAAAAGAAGCATACATGAAAAATACGACAATCGATAAACAACTACTTATAAGAAACGCTTTATAGTTACGCCAATTTCCTTTTACATTATTAAGCGCGAGCTGGCGAAAGTTCATGATACTCTCCTCCTAGCATCGCAAGTACGTCCAGAATTTCTTGGAAAAAGGCTTGTTTCGTTCTTCCTTTATGTATTTCCGAGAAAATTTCTCCATCGCGTATGAAAAGGATACGTTCACAATAACTAGCCGCTACTGGATCGTGCGTAACCATTGCAATCGTTACTTTCTTTTGCTCGTGTAAATCTTGCAGAGCGCCCATTAGCGATTTCGCTGACTTCGAATCTAAGTTTCCAGTTGGCTCATCTGCTAAAATTAACGTCGGTTCATGAATGATTGCTCTCGCTGCTGCTGCACGTTGTTGTTGTCCGCCTGATACTTCGTATACTTTTTTATTTAATATTTCTTCAATATTTAAAAACTTTGCAATCTCAAGCACTTTCGCATCGATTTCATTTACAGATTTCTTCGCCATTACAAGCGGTAAAATAATATTTTCTTTAATCGATAACGTATCAAGTAAGTTAAAATCTTGGAAAATGAACCCTAAATGTGTACGGCGAAACTCCGCTAATTTTGCAGCACGCATTTGATTAATTTCTTCACCATTTACAAGCACATGACCTGAAGTTTGCTTATCAATTGTTGCTAATAAATTTAAAAGCGTCGTTTTTCCGCTTCCTGAAGGACCCATAATCCCTACAAATTCGCCTTCTTCTATTTTAAAATTTATATCGTTTAAAGCAGTCGTCGCTACTGAACCTTTTGATTGGTACACCTTCGTTAATCCTTTTACTTCAAGAACACTCATTTCTAATCCCCCTATGTGTTTTCTTCTTACATTTACTATAAGAAAAATAAGAAAAAGAAACGAGTGATTTCCCTTACAAAACGTTTTGTTATCTTACAGTTTTGTCATTTTTCTCATTAATGTATGATACTCTTCATCTTTTGCAAATTGGAACGTGAATGTTGTTCCTTCTCCTTCAGTCGATTGAACATATATTCCATGATGTAAATTATCGCAAATTTCCTTCGTAATATATAAGCCCATCCCAGTCGCTTCTCTCGTTTTACGTCCATTTATTCCCGTAAAGAATGGATCAAATATGCGCTTTACGTCTTGCTCTGGAATACCAATTCCATTGTCCTTAATATGTAATAACACCTTTTGATTTTTCTCTTCAATTTGAAATTGAATTTCTTTTTTCTCTGCCGCTGAAATTTTTGTATACTTGATTGCGTTTACAACAATTTGACCTATAGCAATACTCAGCCATTTTCTATCAGATGCAACCATACAAGTATCTTCTTCAAACATCACTTTCGGAAATACAGACGATTGAATGAAGGATTTTCGATTTTCATTAATAATACCTCGCACGACATCTATAACATTTACTACTTCTACTTTATAATCCTTCGCAAACTGCTCTAGCCTTGCCATATGTAACGCTAAATCTAAACCATTTAGTATACGGTTATTTTCTTCACGAATACTTTCAACTGTTGCTCTTGCCTCGCGATGCTCTTTGCCAAACTTCTGCAACAATAATTCAATAACAGATACTGGTGTTTTCATTTGGTGAATCCATTGGTTCATAAATATCATTTGCTGTTGCTCTTTCGCATGCTGTTTATGAACTTCATTCATATATTGCTGTCTTAATAACGTAAAAGATTCAACGATCATTTCTTGCTCTAATGTATAAGATTCATCAATAAGTAAAGAGTCATGTAATGTATTTCCGCCAGTAACATACTTTTTGATACTCTTTAAAAACACACTCCGTTTTCGGTAATCGTAAATGAGGTATACAGTAAACACAACTGTTCCTAATAAAAGTCCATATAACCACGTACTCCAATCAATGGATTTCTTTTCTAAAAGACTTTGCAACTGCAAAACAAGCCCAAATAAACAAAGGCTAACAATATAAGAAAGAATTAAAGAAAAACGGTCCATGAGGTAATTTTTAACCTTCATGCCCTTCGCCCCACTCTGTAAGAAGCGCATAACCATATCCACGTTTCGTTACAATTGCATTTTTAATGCCTAGCTCTTCTAGTTTCTTCCTTACACGTTTTACATTTACGGTTAATGTATTATCATCCACAAATGCTACTTCATCCCATAGAGCTTCTAACAGTTCTTCACGCGTTACATATTGATTCACCTGTTTCATTAAACACTCTAATAAGTAAAACTCATTTTTTGTCAGTTCAGTTTGTTGTCCCTGCCACTCAACGATATGCTGGGACGGGAATAACAACAGTCCATTTACACCTAAACAATCACTCTCAGCAGCAGAGGCATACTCTCCATAGCCACGGCGAAGCGCACTCTTCACCTTTGCCATTACGATATCTAAATGGAATGGCTTCGTAATATAATCATCGCCGCCATTTTCAATCGCCATTACTTGATCCATTTCCCCTGTTCTTGCAGAAACAAAAATAATCGGCGCATTCGATACAGTACGAATTTGACGACACCAATAAAAACCGTCAAAGTACGGTAAATTAATATCAAGTAACACAAGATGAGGATTTATTTTTACAAACTCATCTTTTATATGACGTAAATCACTTGCTCTAAATGATTGATAGCCATACCTTTCTAAATGCTCCTCTAATATTCCCGCAATTTTCTCATCGTCTTCTACAATTAATATTTTATACATGTTCTTTTTCTCCCCATAAAAGAATTCTTCTACATTTACTCCTTTTTCCATTATAAATTGAAAATTTAATTAGTGGGGATTTTTTCCTATATAAATCCGATTTTTACGATATAAAAAAAGACTGCCGTATTTCGGCAGTCTTAATCGATAAATTCAAATTCATATTCAAGAATTTTCACAATATCTCCGTCTTTTGCACCACGTGCACGAAGCGCTTCATCAATACCCATTCCGCGCATTTGACGAGCGAAACGACGTATAGATTCATCACGTGAGAAGTCTGTCATCTTGAATGTTTTCTCGATATCGTAACCAGAGATAACAAACGTGCCATCACTTTCACGTGTAATTTCAAATTTAACACCTTCAGTATCAAATTTGTACATTACACTTGTATCAGACTCATCCGCAACTTCATGTATTGGGAATTCTGGTGTTGTTTCTATTAAGTTTGCTACTTCAAACAGTAAGTCACGAACACCTTGTCTTGTTACAGCTGAGATTGGGAAGATTTTTACTTCGTCTCCCACTTTCTCTTTAAATGCTTGTAAGTTTTCTTCTGCATCTGGCATATCCATTTTGTTTGCAACAACAACTTGTGGACGCTCAGTTAAGCGAAGATTGTATTCTTTCAATTCATTATTAATCGTTACGTAATCTTCATATGGCTCACGGCCTTCTAAACCAGACATATCAATAACATGCACGATTACACGTGTACGCTCAATATGACGTAAGAATTGGTGTCCAAGTCCGACGCCAGCATGTGCGCCTTCAATTAGTCCTGGAAGGTCAGCCATAACGAAGCTGCGGTTATCACCAGTTTCAACAACACCAAGATTCGGAACGATTGTTGTGAAGTGATACTCTGCAATTTTCGGACGCGCTGATGATACAACAGATAATAATGTAGATTTACCTACACTTGGGAATCCAACAAGTCCAACGTCTGCTAGTACTTTAAGTTCTAGAATGACATCACGCTCTTGACCTGGTTCCCCGTTCTCAGCGATTTCTGGCGCTGGGTTCGTAGCTGTTGCAAAACGTGAGTTACCACGGCCACCACGGCCACCTTTTGCAATTACAGCAGTTTGTCCATGCGTTACTAAATCGGCAAGAATTTGACCAGTTTTTTCATCTTTTACTACTGTTCCTGGCGGAACCTTTACAAGTAAATCTTCAGATTTACGCCCGTGCTGACCTTTACTCATTCCGTGCTGACCGCGATCAGCTTTGAAATGACGTTGGTAGCGGAAGTCCATTAATGTACGTAAGCCTTCCTCAACTACGAAAACAACATCTGCACCTTTACCGCCGTCGCCACCTGCTGGGCCACCTTTAGGAACATACTTCTCACGACGATACGCAACCATACCGTTACCACCGTCGCCGCCTTTTACATATATCTTGACCTGATCTACAAACATTATTTCACCACACTTTTTTCAATTGGTTGTAATATAACTGAGACTTCTTCGTCTCGCACTGTATAAGAAATGGAATACCATTTATTGTTTTGGGTCGCAAGCCAATTTTGTAGTTCTTCTACACTCGTTAGCTTACCACGAAAATCAAAAAAGAAACGAGCATTCTCCGCGTCACATTCAATTGTGATACAAACATAATTTTCAACATATACGTCTAAACTATGCTGAAGCATTGAGAAAAATTGATTCGTCCATGTACATACAGTCTCATCTAAGTGAGATAAGTTATGTAATTTCCCTAATACTTCGTACTCCAATAAGCACGGCTGCTGTTTCCAATTATATGTTAAAATCCACTCTGAAAATAAAGGCATTGATAGCCCCATCAGATTGGATTCTTGTCTCGCTTCTTGGACAAAACGATCGATGAGACTATGAATTTCTTCCACTTTTCCAAGTGAAAGGTTTCCTTTCACCATCTGCATACGATTGAGCCAATCATGTCTTGAATGGCGCAATGCATCTATAATTGTCCATTTTTCATTCATTTAGATACCCCTTAATATAGAAAAACTCTAACCTGCACTCAGGTTAGAGTTTTCCGTGAGTTCTTATGCTTCTTGAGCAACAGGATATACGCTCACTTGTTTGCGGTCACGGCCAAGACGCTCAAAGCGTACTACGCCGTCAACTTTCGCGTATAAAGTGTCATCGCCACCACGACCAACGTTAACACCTGGATAAATTTTTGTACCGCGTTGACGGTAAAGAATTGAACCACCTGAAACCGTTTGACCATCTGCGCGTTTAGCACCAAGACGTTTTGACTGAGAGTCACGACCGTTCTTTGTACTACCTACACCTTTCTTAGATGCGAAAAACTGAAGATCTAATCTTAACATACGTTACACCTCCTGCACTTTTTCTATTAAACGGATATACTTTCCGTAATCAAGTTCGATCGTCTTAAGCGAAACAACCAATCCTTCTAAAAGTATCTGTGCTTTTTCTGCTGCATGAACGTCTAAATCATTAGGCAATTCATACGTTAAGAATCCGCCATCACTTCCGAGTTCAATAGTTGCCTGCACATTACAAAGTTCTTCCACTGCATTTATAGAACCAAACACAACCGCTGTAGTTCCAGCACAGACAAGGTCTTGTCCATGTGGCGCATAATCGGCATGTCCAGTCATTTTAAATGATTGGATACTTCCTAATTTCGTGCGACTTATCGTAATTTTAATCATGTTAACCAGAATTAAGCGTTGATAGCTTCAACAACTAGCTTAGTGTAAGGTTGACGATGACCTTGTTTCTTACGATTGTTCTTTTTCGCTTTGTATTTGAAAACGATGATTTTCTTAGCGCGACCTTGTTTTTCAACTTTCGCAGTAACTGTTGCACCTTCTACAACTGGGCTACCAACTTTAACGTTTTCGCCACCAACGAAAAGAACTTTGTCAAAAGTAACAGTTTCACCAGCTTCAACATCTAATTTTTCAATGTAGATTGCTTGACCAGCTTCAACTTTAATTTGTTTTCCACCTGTTTCGATAATTGCGTACATACTTGCACCTCCTCTTAATTACTAAGACTCGCCAAAAACGAGGTAGACATAAATGCCTTTAGGGAACCTGTCTTGTGCGGTTGTAGCATATAGCCGTTTAGGTGCTATAAACTATAACATAAAGATGTTACCATAATTCATTGAGTATTGTCAATGAATCTTCTACTAACTATTTTTTCCGTTCTACAATTTCTTTTTTACTTCCAAAACGGATAATAGTGTACTTTTCGATAATATCATCTTTGAAATAAATTTCAAATGGAATATTTTTTTGTAATTCTTTTTGCAAAAATTGTTTTTGCAGTTCTTTAGGCGCAGCGATTAATACTGCCTCATCCTCTATGTTGCCATATGTGATTAATTCTCTCTCTAGCTCATACGCAATTGTTTCATACGACATTACATAACCCGTCGCTTTGCAAGATACACACTCTTCTAGTAATACGTCACGTAAAGAATGTTTTTTACGTTTTCGTGTCATCTCCAAAATTCCTAACTCAGTAAATCCAAGTACTCTTGTATAAGTACGATCATCTTTCATAGCAGCTATGAGACATTCTCTTACCTTTTCTTTATCTTCTCTTTTTTTCATATTAATAAAATCAATTAATATCATACCACCAATATCACGAAGTCTTAATTGGCGTGCAATTTCTTCAGCTGCCATCTCATTTGTGCGAAGTACTGTATCTTGTAAATTTTGTTTTCCAGTAAACTTGCCCGTATTCACATCAATTACAGTCATCGTCTCCATTTGCTCTACAATTAAATAAGCACCATTTGGAAGCCACACAATTTTTTGGAGTGCTTTCTCAATTTCACGCTCTATTCCAAAATGGTTAAACATCGAAGACTTTTCATTATAAAAAGATACTTTTTCTTTTCCAACTTTGTCTTCTAACTCTTTTACTATACTTCTTGTATCTACAACTACTTTTTCAATTGTTTCAATTGGATTCTCTTGAAATACACGATCTAAAAAGGTCGCCGGTCGATGAAGTAATAACGGCGCCTTTCCTTGATCCTCTTTTCTTTTTAACTCTTCATACAACTGTTGTAACCCTTGCATTTCAGCTTGTATTTCTTCAATTTCCCCTTTTTCAGAAGCAGAGCGGAAAATGTAACCTCCCGTTCCTTCTACTTCAATTTCAAGTAACTGTTGTCTTCTTTTATTATTTTTTATTTTCCGAGAAACAGCTCGCATCTCATCAAACGGCATATAAACGACATATTTCCCGGTAAATTCTATATTCGCTGTCAATTTAGGCCCTTTCGTATCAATTGCCTCTTTCACAACCTGTACGAGTATCGCTTGCCCTTCATGTATACGATAAGAAGGTGGTACATCATCGTATGAAAGATACGCATGTTTTTCTAAACCTATATTTACAAAAGCTGCGTTCATTCCAGCAATTGTTCTTACGATACGTCCAACATAAATATGCCCAACAATCTCTTGCTCTTCATTACGTTTCCATAAAAACTCAACAATCTTTTTCTTCTCTTCAATTGCAACGCGCTTTTCCGAACCAGCGTAATTCACATATAACGTTTTCAAAATTATTTCCTCACTTTATAATCTTCTTTGCTTTTACAATAATAAAAGGTTAGTGCTATCGTCAACACTAACCGATTAATTCTTCAACTGATGAGGTTGTTCGTTTTTCAGTAAAATATGCATAGAGCAATTCATTTTCATCCAATGTGTAATGCTCTTTATATTTTCCACGGACGATAATAGAATGCTTATATCCTCTACGAAATTTTGTGAATATCTTATATAAATGATCTTCTGATTGCACTTCAATAGGTGCAATCTTTTCAATCCCTCTTTTATTTCCATAATAACGTTCTAATAAAAAACGCATAAATGCATACCGTCTTTGTTTCCACTCTTGATATAACGACACTGCCAAAAATATGAGTAGTACCCACATCATAATATTGTTACTATTCCAGAGCAACTGCCATCCTAATATTACACCAAAAAAAACACATGACAATTTCATCATCTTTTCATGTGCTTGTAAATAAGGAAAACGATATGATAGTATATTAAACAATACTTTCCCGCCATCTAACGGCCAAATAGGGAGTAAATTAAACGCTAAAATAATTATATTATTCCACATAAAGAAATAATATAAATCTGCATTCAACCAACCGGCTTCAAACAACATATAACCTACCAGCATCATCCAAACATGTTGAATCGGCCCTGCAATTACGACAACAAGTTCCTCTTTCAATGACTTATTACCATGTTCCTCAAGCTCGGCCACGCCACCAAACGGCAAAAGCTGAATTCTTTTTATACGCCAATTATAGTGTGCTGCTGCAATAGCATGCCCAAGTTCATGAATAAGAACGATACAAAATAACAGTAGTAACTCTTTAAAACGTGCAGTAAAAATACCAATGACAATAATAACCCAAAATAATGGATGCACGGAAATTTTCGTCAAAACGTCTCTATATTTAATCAAATGATATCACCTGGATCGGATCAATAAATTTTTCATTCTTTTTTATCGCGAAATAAAACTTTCCATTTTTATCATTTGTATCATTACTCACCGTTCCAATTTTTTGTTTCTTTGAAACGTAATCATATAATTTCACTGACATATCGTTTAAGTTTGCATACCATGACTCCGTACCATCTGCATGTTGAATTTGAACTGTATTTCCAAGTTCCTCTTTCTTACCCGCAAAAACAACTAATCCTTCATTCACTGACTCAACCGTTGCATTTGTAGCTGTTTGGACAAATACACCTTGGCCATTTTTTTGAAACCCTTGCATTACCTTTCCAGAAGCGGGAATTGCATAATCTTTTTGCTGAATACTTCCTTCTTTTTTCTCGTTTGGCGAATAGAATACGAGCGGTTTTCCAAATTGCTTTTCGTACCATTTCGCTACAGTAGCAAACTGAAATTCCTCTTTCATCACTTTTTCTGTAACAGCTTTAGCTCCATTGAATGAAGAAGGAGCATTCTTATATAAAATAGCAACCGAAAGAACTAATATTGCCGATAATAAAACTTTGAAGAAAAAGACTTCCTTTCGAAATAAAGGATGCATTTCCTTTTCTCCATCTTCAATAAATACTGTTTCGCTATCAAAATTCCCTCCGGTAAAATACTGCTCTTCCTCCATCCTTTCTTGCTCGGCCTTCCTTTTTGCAATCCGCTTTTTAATTTCTTCTACGCGTCTATTCTTCATACTGTCTCCTTTCTTTCGTTAAGCTAATTTCAATAGAAACAGTTGTATACAGTTTGTACATATGTATGAGCTAAGAAAGAAAGATATTCGTGTGAAGAAAAAAGAAAGCACCTCGCATATGTGCGAAGTGCTCTTAACGGATTCCAAAGAAGTTTTTCACCTTTGCAAATACCGATACCTTTTCTTGTTCAAATGCTTGTAATGGTACATTCTCACCTAACAAGCGTCTAGCAATATTACGATAAGCCAACGCTGCTTTTCCGCTTGGTTGCAACGCCACAGGTTCACCTGTATTTGTAGCTCGAATAACTTCATCGTCATCTTCGACAACACCAAGAAGCTCGATTGACAATGTACGTACAATTTCATCAACATCTAACATATCCTGTTCATGAAGCATATGACTACGTACACGGTTAATAACAAGTTTCGGTGGTTCAATATCCTCTTTTTCTAAAAGCCCAATAATACGATCCGCATCGCGCATTGAGGATACTTCTGGAGTCGTAACAACGATTGCTTTATCCGCACCAGCTACCGCATTTTTAAATCCCTGCTCAATCCCCGCAGGACAATCGATTAATATGTAATCATAATCTTGACGTAATACTTGTATTAATTCATCCATTTGTTCAGGTGTTACCGCTGATTTATCACTCGTTTGTGCTGCAGGTAATAAATAAAGATCATCAAAACGTTTATCTTTAATAAGAGCCTGAGGTAAACGGCAACGCCCTTCAACGACATCAACAAGATCAAATACAATACGATTTTCCAGCCCCATTACTACGTCTAAATTTCGAAGACCGATATCTGTGTCAATTAAGCACACTTTCTTTCCAGATAACGCTAGGGCCGTACCAATGTTCGCAGATGTAGTAGTTTTACCTACTCCGCCTTTTCCAGATGTAATTACTATTGCCTCTCCCACAGCTATACAATTCCCCTTTCTAACTTTGTTAAATTAGGTCTAAGATGAGTGAGAAGTTGCAGGCGATCGACAACAATGTGATTGTTCTCATTAATATACGCACATTCTGCCGCCTCCGCTCCGTCTTCTTTCTCTTCCGGAGCCCGCATTGCCACATCACTAATTCGAAGTTGCATCGGGTTCATAACAGATGCAGCGATTACAGCATCTGAATCCCCATAATACCCAGCATGTGCAATTCCTCTTAATGATCCTACGACAAAAATATTCCCCCCAGCGATAACCGTTCCGCCTGGATTAACATCTCCAATTAACAACAAATTTCCTTTTACATGTAAAACTTGTCCAGAGCGAACAATTTTGGAAATAGGGACAATTTCTGTTTCTTCTTTCCAAGCTATTGCTTCTGCTTTAGTGATAACATCACTTTCAATTGAATCCACAACAAGATTCTTTTTATTACGAATTAACGTACGAATCTCTTCTTGTTGGACTTCTGTTAAATAACGATTTCCTACTTTCACATGCACTTCAATTAAAGAGCGCCCATCACCATCGTAGTAATGTGTAGAAAGTTTTTCGTCTAATTCCATCAATAATTCTGAGAATGAACAACAATCATCTAAATGAAGCGTTATCCCATCTTTTGTCCCTTTTATCGTTACATTTTGTTGCTTTTTTTCTTCCACTAAAGTTCACCCCACCGATTCAATTCGACATAAAATTAGAAAATCCTTTTTTCTTTTTCTTCCATCGCTTTTGAAAGACGCACTATATATCGTCTCAGTGGGAAACAAACTATCAATAAGAAAATAGCATTTAACAATAAAGTAGAAAGGAGACGATCTGTGAAAAAGACATGCGCTGGCATATGAGTACGTCCTAACAAAGTTAAGAATCCATACACATAATACTCTAGTGCTACAATGCTAGCTAATATGATAGAAACAACAATAAATAAATTCAATTGTAATACTTTCATCACACTATAAACTAAATAAGCTAAAATCGGATAAGCAAAAATATATATCCCGACAAGTTCTGTGTATACGGTATCAAATAAGAAGCCAAATAATAGTCCGTAATAAATCCCTTGGACCGGACTATAATACACTGTAATAAAACATAAGACGATTATAAAGAAATGCGGTGCTGCTATACTGTCTTTCCAAAACACATCCGTTGGAACAACAGTAGCAAACATATTTTCAAATAGAAACACAAAAAGGAGCAAAAGAGGAAGAGCTGCTCTTTTTAATATCTTCATCATCTCTTCTTCTCCTCCTATTCTAATGGCGCTGAAGGTGTTGCACGTTTAGCAACCGTAATATGCTCTACGTCATTTAAATCAGCGGCAGGTTTTACATAAGCTGTTTTTGTTAAGCCATATGCATCCGGCTGAACATCAACGATTTTTCCAATTACAAGACCTTTCGGGAAAATATCACCAAGTCCAGATGTTACAACTAGTTGATCTTTTTCTACCGGTGCATCAGAGCCAATCTTTGTGAAAAGAAGTAATTGTTTTTCTTTGTCATAACCTTCAATCAAACCAAAGATTTTCTCTTGCCCTTGTACAATAGCAGAAACGCGATTTGTTCGGCTCATAGAACTTAGTAATTCTACTGATGATGTAAACTGAGATACACTTTTCACTCTTCCAACTAACCCTTGTGAAGTTACTACAGCCATATCTTTTTTAATTCCTTGCTGTGCCCCTTTATCAATTCCAATTAAATCGTACCATTTATCTGGATTACGAGAAACAACAGTAGCTGGAATTTCAGTATACCCGCTATTTAACTCTTTTTTACCAGTTAGCTCTTGTAGCTTCTTGTTATCATCTTCTAGTTGTTTTACTTTCCCTGATAGACCTGCATAATTATCTAATTTTGCTTTTAATTCTTTATTCTCTTCATACGTGCGCTTTACATCCTCTACATTTTCGAAGAATCCAGCTACGTATTTCGCTGGCTTTTGGAATACACGTTCTACAACACCGACAGTGTCTTTAACAAACTGCTCTGGCCATGTTAAACTGTTCCGTTCTTTCAATGAGATTCCAATCAATGCCACGAGAAGAATAATACTAACCAACAAAACAATTAATCTTTTGTTTAAGAAAAACTGTGGCACGTTCACACCCTCTTAATTTCACTGATTTTTATTTTGCAATATTATCGAGCAGCAGTTTTGAAAAGATCGATATTGTCTAATGCTTTACCTGTTCCAATTGCTACGCAATCTAATGGATCTTCTGCAACAAGAACTGGCATTTTCGTTTCTTCACTAATTACTTTATCTAAATTACGTAGTAATGCCCCGCCGCCTGTTAATACGATACCACGGTCCATAATATCAGCCGCTAATTCAGGTGGCGTTTTTTCTAACGTATTTTTAACTGATTCTACAATCGCATCTACTGTATCTTTTAATGCATCTGCAATTTCTTCTGGCTGAATTAGTACTGTTTTTGGTAAACCACTTACTAAATCACGACCGCGAATTTCCATAGGCTCGATACCTTCTGGCTCGCCTGCAGAACCAATTTCTAATTTTAATGCTTCAGCTGTTCTTTCACCAATCATTAAGTTATAGCTTTTCTTAATGTACTGAATGATTGAATCGTCCATATCATCACCAGCAACACGAACTGACTGGCTTGTTACAATACCACCTAAAGAAATAATTGCAACTTCTGTTGTACCACCACCGATATCAACAACCATACTACCAGTTGGTTCCCAAACAGGTAAGTTTGCACCAATTGCTGCTGCAAATGGCTCTTCGATAGGATAAGCATCACGAGCACCCGCTTGACGAGTCGCATCGATTACTGCACGTCTTTCTACAGCTGTAATACCAGATGGTACACATACCATTACATACGGCTTACGTGAGAAGAAACCGTTTGATTTTTGAGCTTGTTGAATGTAATATTTCATCATTGTTGCAGTTGTTTCATAATCAGCAATTACACCGTCTTTCATCGGGCGAAGTGCCACAACGTTCCCTGGTGTACGACCAATCATTTGTTTTGCATCGCTACCTACAGCAACGATTTGTTTCGTATCAGTTTGTAACGCAACTACTGAAGGTTCACGTAAAACTACACCTTTTCCTTTTACATATACAAGCGTGTTCGCAGTTCCTAAGTCTATTCCAAGATCGCGAGTAAATCCACCAAATCCAAACATATTATTTATCTTCCTTTCTTGTTTTCACGGACTCATTTTTTCTTACTTTATATTATAAAAACAGTACGTTTTTTATATCTTTATCCTTTTTGTAGATAAATTTCTACAAAAAACTCATAAATCACATTATAAAACAAAATAAGTAAAAAGCATAGTCTTAAATATGACCTTTTTCCTTTAAACTCACGAATTTATGGTCACCTATTATAATATGATCAAGCACTTCAATTCCGATAATCTGGCCGCATTCTACTAAGCGTTTGGTTACTTCAATATCTTCACGGCTCGGCGTGGGATCTCCTGAGGGATGGTTATGAAGACATATGATAGAGGCTGCTGCACGACGGAAGGCTTCTTTAAAAACTTCCCTTGGGTGTACAATTGACGTGTTTAAACTTCCAATAAAGATCGTTTGCCTATGTATAACTTGATTTTTTGTATTTAAATATAAACAAACAAAATGCTCTTGTTGTAAAAAGCGCATTTCTTCCATCATGTATTTCGCACAATCTTCTGGACTTCGAATACTATATCTATTTTGATATTCTAAACGTACCATTCTTCTGCCTAGCTCAAAGGCTGCCATAAGTTGCGATGCCTTTGAAATCCCAATACCATGTATACTAATTAGCTCTTCTAATGTTGCATCTTTCAACATACGTAAGCCATCAAATTGGTGTAAAATTTTATCTGACAACTTTAAAACTGTTTCTTCTTTAGAACCTGTTCTGAGTAACACTGCGAGGAGCTCTCGATTTGATAAACTTCCAGCACCTTCTGACAATAAACGCTCCCGTGGTTGTTCTTCTCTTACAACATCACGAATACCGTTCATCTCTCCACCCCTTTATTTGTTCTCTCAAAGAAAACCCCATGCAATTTTACGCATGGGTTACATCAATATCAAATTGTTTTAATTCTCGAACGAGACGTGCAATTGGTAAGCCAACTACACTATAGTAGTCCCCTTGAATATGTTGAACGAAAATAGCCCCTTTACCTTGAATCCCATAACTACCTGCTTTATCAAGAGGTTCTTTCGATGCGACGTATGTATCAATTTCCTCTTCTGTTAATTCCCAAAACGTAACTTCTGTACGCTCATAAAAAGTAACCGTTTTTTCTTTTGATATAATCGCAACACCTGTATACACTTCATGTGTTTTCCCAGATAGTAATTGTAACATCTCTTTCGCCTCATCCTCATTAGAAGGCTTACCAAGGATACGCGACTCATATGTAACAATTGTATCTGCACCTAACACAATGTGATCACTATTATTTTCTGCAACCGCTGATGCTTTTTGCAAGGCAAGCGACATTACAATATCAGAAGGCGATGAATATGCACCAATTGTTTCCTCTACTTCACTTACAACGATTTCAAATGGTACGCTAGCTAACTCAAGCAATTCCTTCCTCCGAGGTGACCCTGAAGCTAAAATTATTTTTTTCATATTTTCTCCTTCCTTTCTCACATGAAGCAGAACAATTTATATCAATCGTATCAAAGGAATAGTTTGCCCACAAATGAAAGAAATATTAATTTCTCTAACTAAAAATAACACTTCTTTATTGCATACGATTATATTCCTGTCATAGAGAAAGCACTTTGCTCTAAATTCAAAAGAAAAGAAAGAAGTACATGTACTTCTTTCTTACTCATTTTATTATCCTATCATTTCACTTTCTACGAAACAATTTTTTCATACGAGAGTAAGCCATCAATAATAACTTGATTTAATTTCGCCAAAGATTCCTTATCCATTTTCCCATCTTTTACTGTTTGTACAGCTACCGACGTATACATATACAGTTTCTTTGCTTCTTCTCGCTTCATACTTTTCCCTTCTTTTTCAATCGCTTTCCATTCTTTTTCAATCACTTCTATATCTTTTGCGCTGCTTTTTCCACCAACTTGTACGCTAGAAGCATATTTTGCTAAATGAGTATATAATGGCTGCACTTTTGTTAAAAATGTTCCTACTTCTTTATCATCTTTCAGCAATGCTTTATCTGTTATATCCCAGTTCTTTTTTAAAACGGAGACACCATCATTTTTATACTTAGTCATTAATTGATTTATAGCCTGTTCATCGCTAGCAATACCAACAACTATTGCATACTTATCCCCGCTCGGTCTCAAAGCACCAATGCCCCCATTGCCTTTCCATTCTTCAAGAGCTGCCTGTCCCTTTTCTTCAGAAGAATAAAGCCCCCCTTGAACAAAAAATAATTTCATCGGATCCAATGACGTTCCTGTCTGCGCCTTTTGTTTTTCTTCTTTCGGTGCTGGTGTTTGTTCTGCCGTTCCACCCACCTTTGATTCTCCATTTCCAGTCGGCCTTGAAGCAGTTACTTCACTTCCTCCTGTTGTTCCTTGTCCAGTAAGTAAATGAAGCATCCCCATTCCAAACGCCGTACCGATAATAATTGCGGTTGCAACGATTGCAATTAATGTATTACTCCACTTCTTTCGGTATTTTTCCACAGACACTGATTTCGCTTTTTGAAACGGAACAACATTTTTAGGTCGTTCACTTTCTACTACCATCCATTCAAATTCATCTTTCTTCTTTTCCTCATACTTCGCTTCTGTTCCATTCACTTTCACTGAGATCGTTCGTGATTGCTTGTCCATACACTCACACCTCACCTCTTATCGTTGTCCGCATCATATCATATTCATTTCACAAAAAAACGAGATATTTGTCAGAGGAATTCGCCAAATAACCCTATATATTTATCTTATATGTATGCATTTGACTTCATTTGTAGAACAAAAAAACTAGATAGCAAAGACTATCTAGTTTTTCTCTCGAATATATTTTCGAACTTCAGAAATGAAATAAAGAGAACCTGTTATGATAAAAACATCATTTTCCCCTATCATTTCAACTTTTGTATCAATTGCCTCTTTCCAATTTTCAAAAACTAATTTTGATTCTTTTTGTGAGTATGATGCAAGCTTGTCTGCAGAAATAGCACGATCAAAGGCGAATGTTGTAAAAATCATTTCATCTGCAATGGTTTCTAATCGGCCTACCATGTTATGCAATTGTTTATCACCAAGGGCAGTAAATAAAACTATTACATTTTTATCTTTGTAATGCGCTTCTACTGTCTTCACAAGGCTTTCGATACCTTCTGGATTATGAGCACCATCTATAATAATATCCGGGTTACTTTGTAGCTTTTCAAAGCGCCCAATCCAATACGCTTCCCGTAATCCCGTTCTTATTCCCTCTTCCTCAATTAAAAATGATAAATATGTTTTTACATACATTACTGCCATAAGTGCTAGCGCTGCATTTCCTACTTGATGAATACCTTTCATTGAGATTTGCAAATCTTCAAATGCGGTAAGAGGACAAGTAAAATCAAACTGTTCCCCATCTTCGTTAGACTGTTTATGTAACGCTGTAAAATGCTTGCCAAGTTCGTATAAGTTTGCATGGTTTTCCTTTGCAACATTTTGAATGACTTGCAAAGCTTCTTCATCTTTTACACCAGTAATTACCGGCACACCAGACTTAATAATCCCCGCCTTTTCATATGCAATTTCTCCTAGTGTATTCCCTAAAATATGCATATGATCGTGACCGATATTCGTAATAATCGTGAGAACAGGGTGTATAACATTGGTAGAATCAAAACGTCCACCGAGCCCTGTTTCAAATAAAACAACATCACAGAAATTGACTTTACCGAAATAGCAAATTGCCATAACAGTAATAATTTCAAACTCAGTCGCTTCCCCTAAATCCGTTTCATCTAGTTTTTCCACGACTGGTTTTACCATCTTTACGAGTTCAGTAATCTCTTCATCTGCAATTGGTGTTCCATTCACACTAATGCGTTCATTAAATGTTTCGATGTAAGGGGAGGTAAACGTTCCTACCTTATATTTCGCGCCTTCTAACATGTAACGCATATATGTTAACGTTGAACCTTTTCCATTTGTACCAGCAAGATGAACACATTTTATATGACGCTCTGGATTTCCGAGCTCTTCTAGCATCCAATTCATTCTTTCTAATCCTGGTTTAATACCAAATTTCAATCGGCTATGAATCCACCCTATCGCTTCTTCGTATGTATGTATCACGTATGCTTTTCCCCTTTCAAAAGACAACTTTCATAGTTCTATTATACGCAAAGAAAAGAGACTCACCAATATAGTGAGTCTCTAAAAATATTTTTACTTTTCAAGATCTGCTAGACGTTGACGAACTGCTTCGCGTTTTTCTAGGTAATCTTGCTCTTTCGCACGCTCTCCTTCAATAACCGCTGCAGGAGCTTTCGCTACGAAACCTTGGTTAGAAAGTTTCTTCTGTACACGTTCTACTTCTTTATCGAACTTCTCAAGTTCTTTCTCAAGACGAGCTCTCTCTTCATCAAGATTGATAAGATCAGCTAACGGTAAGAATAACTCTGCACCTGATACGATTGCAGTCATTGCTTTTTCTGGCGCTTGTAAGTCCGTTTGAATTGTTAATTCGCTTGGGTTACAGAAACGCTCAATGTAAGAGCTATTTTTCGTAAGTTGAGCAAGTACAGCCTCATCTTTTGCTTTAATTTGCATTTGAACTTTTTTGCTCATTGGTGTATTTACTTCTGCACGAATGTTACGAACAGAGCGAATGATATCAACTAGAAGGTGCATTTCTGCCGCAGCTTCCGTATCTTGTAAATCTTCGCGAACTGTTGGCCACGCAGCTACTGTAATAGACTCGCCTTCATGCGGTAAATGTTGCCAAATCTTCTCTGTTACGAATGGCATGAATGGGTGTAATAGACGCATTGTTTGATCTAATACGTAAGCTAAAATAGAACGAGTCGTTTTCTTAGCTGCTTCATCTTCACCGTATAGTGGCAGTTTCGCCATCTCAATGTACCAGTCACAGAAATCATCCCAAATGAAGTTGTATAATGAACGACCAGCTTCACCGAACTCATATTTATCCATGTTACGTGTTACACTCTCGATTGTTTCGTTTAAGCGAGTTAAGATCCACTTATCTGCAACTGATTTTTCACCAGTTAAATCGATTTCTTCATACTTCATATCATCCATGTTCATTAATACGAAACGTGATGCGTTCCAAATTTTATTAATGAAGTTCCAAGTAGATTCTACTTTTTCCATGCTGAAACGTAAATCTTGACCTGGTGCACTTCCTGTTGATAAGAAATAGCGCATTGCATCTGCACCGTACTTCTCGATAACATCCATTGGGTCAATACCGTTACCAAGAGATTTACTCATCTTACGACCTTGCTCATCACGAACTAAACCGTGAATTAATACATCTTTAAATGGACGCTCGCCTGTAAACTCTAAACCTTGGAAAATCATACGAGATACCCAGAAGAAGATGATGTCATAACCCGTTACTAGTGCATCTGTTGAATAGTAACGTTTGAAGTCTGCTGAATCTTCATTTGGCCAACCAAGTGTTGAGAATGGCCATAGCGCTGAACTGAACCATGTATCAAGTACGTCGTTATCTTGATTCCAGTTTTCAATATCTGCTGGTGCTTCTGTACCTACGTATACTTCACCAGTTTCTTTATGGTACCAAGCTGGAATACGGTGTCCCCACCATAATTGACGAGAAATACACCAGTCATGAATATTTTCCATCCAACGTAAATATGTGTTTTCAAAACGCTCTGGTACGAACGTTACTTTTTCTTCTTCTTTTTGTTGAAGCGCTACTGCTTTTTCAGCAAGTGGAGCCATTTTTACGAACCATTGTGTTGATAAGTAAGGCTCAACAACTGCACCGCTACGCTCACTATGACCTACTGAATGCATATGTGGCTCGATTTCTACTAATACGCCAGCTTCTTGTAAGTCTTTCACTAATTCTTTACGGCATTCGAAACGATCCATACCGTTATATTTACCAGCTTTTTCGTTCATCGATCCATCTTCGTTCATTACTAAGATGCGTGGTAAGTCATGACGGTTACCTACTTCAAAGTCGTTCGGGTCATGAGCTGGTGTAATTTTTACAACGCCTGTTCCGAAGTCTTTTTCTACGTACTCATCAGCAATAATCGGAATCTCACGGCCTACGATTGGAAGTGTAACTGTTTTTCCGATTAAATGTTTGTAACGATCATCTTCTGGATGAACTGCTACCGCTGTATCACCAAGCATCGTTTCTGGACGAGTAGTAGCAAGGCGAATGTGACCTGAACCGTCTGTTAACGGATAGTTCATATGGTAGAATGCACCTTGAACTTCTTTATGAATTACTTCAATATCAGAAAGAGCTGTGCGTGTTGCTGGATCCCAGTTAATAATATATTCACCGCGGTAAATTAAGCCTTTTTCGTATAATTGAACGAATACTTTATTAACCGCATCAGATAAACCTTCGTCTAATGTGAAACGTTCGCGAGAATAGTCTAGTCCTAAACCGACTTTCCCCCATTGTTGACGAATGTGAGAAGCGTACTCTTCTTTCCACTCCCAAGCTTTTTCAAGGAATTTCTCACGGCCAAGATCGTAACGTGAAATACCTTCTTCACGAAGTTTTCCTTCTACTTTCGCTTGTGTTGCGATACCAGCATGGTCCATTCCTGGAAGCCATAGCACATCGTAACCTTGCATACGCTTCGTACGAGTTAAAATATCTTGAAGAGTTGTATCCCAAGCATGACCTAAGTGTAACTTACCAGTTACGTTCGGAGGTGGAATTACAATTGTATACGGTTGTTTCTTCTCGTCTCCTGTTGCTTCAAAATATTTGCCTTCAAGCCACCATTGATAAAGGCCTTCTTCAACGGACATATGATCATATTTAGTTGGTAAATTCTTTTCCGTGTTTGACATTATTTTCCCTCCTTAAAATAAAAAATGTCCCTCATCCAAAAAGGACGAGGGACATCGCGGTACCACCTTTATTTACAAACAAATTCATAATTTGCTTATACTCTTAATTTGATAACGGACAAATCCGTCTTTTCCTAATGAGAACTATTCTGTTCAGAAAAGATGCTCCAGGGCTACCTTCTAACATAACTATCTAGAGAATCTCCCAGCTACTGATTCTCCTCTCTGAAGACGTTTCATGTTATACTCTTCCCCTTCAAGGCATTTATATGATTGTTAATTATTATATACAATAGTGTAAAAAACGAAACCTTATTCGTCAAGATAAATTTAAAACTATGACTTTTCGGGTGAATATAAAGAAGATAAGTAGCATTCTCTACTTATCTTCTTTATCCCGCTATTTGCGGGCAATAAGACCCCACCTCAAAATTCAGCTAAAACAAAGAAGTTAGGTTGGAGCCACCCGCTGATTAAAGTTTTACTTTACCCGTTCCCTTGCTGGGCAGCTTGTAATTGTGACAGGAAATATTCTATATTGCTAACGAGCCAATGCGATTGTTGCAAACTCTTTACTCCGCGCAGTTCATTTTCCTCGTTGCGATTATCTCTTCTTTTCTTATAAGACTGGATTTGCCGAATAAATTGCGATGGATACGTCATATACGCAAACATAAGTAGTTGCTCTTCTTTCGTAAAAGGGAAATTTTTTTGATACATTTGAAACCATTCAAACCGATCACTTCTTGCGATTGGATATGTGTTTAAAGACCGTGAATAAAAACCTACTATATCTTGCACAGGCGTTGCAAACTTCGATTTTTCCAAACTAATAAAATAGCCATTTCGCTCATAGTCAAATAAAAAATGATTAAGTGACACGTTACCATGCACAAAAGTAATACGTGTTTTCTCTTTTTCTTTCATCGCATCGTTCCACTCATTTAATTGCTTCGTTGCAAATTCACGCGCTCTCATTACATGATGATAGTACGTACAATATTGTAATTCAAACGGGGACATATACCATTTTGATTCAGATTCTACGAGAAACTCTTCTAACATCTCACCATCATTTTCCCAGCGATCGGATATAGTTGTATAATGTTTTTCTAAATCTTCTTCCGTATATGTTTCTTCCTTCACAGTTTTTTGATGCAACGTTCCAAGTGTCTGAAACATTTTATGGTATTGATCATTATCCTCGCCGTTTCCTTCTGCACGTTCTAACCAAGGCATTAAATAATAATTATACGTCCCGTCACTTAAAATATAATTTCCATCCGTCGCGTGGTATATAGGTACATAATTTGAAAAACCTTTCTCCTTCAAATATTGAATATGATGCAGAAAATTATTCCGCTCTAACTTTCTGCCTTCTATTTTCTTGAGTGCATATGGACCTTGATTCGTATAAATTTTCATTACGCTTCCGTGCTCTTCCATATGCTGCGTATCCAATCTATATTGCCTCACGATAGGTTCATAGTGATTTCGTAATTCAATATCCATACGAATAACCCTTTCTATTCAAAACATAGCCTCTAAGAAAAGAAGCGAGTGAAAACACTCACTTCCTTATTTCGCCTTTACCCTTGAAACGGGAATATAAATAATTTGCCCCGTATTTAAAAATATATCTTCTGTTTGATTGACACGGCACACATTTTGCACAGACGTTTCATAACGTTCTGCAATAGATTCAATTGTATCCCCTTCTTGCACGAAATACATTCTTAACTTTGTAAATTCTTCTTCCGGTTCTTTCGTAAATAGTTTTGTTAAATAAAGCGCATTTTCATCTCGCTGTGAGTACTCTTCTTCTTGTTCTTCCTGCTTTTTCGCTTTTTCTTTCTTGAAATCTTTTCGCCCAAACAATTCAAATTGCGGCGTTGTTTCTTGCTCCTCTTCACGCTCCACAAATTCATGTTCCTCTATCTTCTCTTCTTCTAATTCCTGCTCTTTTCTTTCCTCTAATTGGAACGGTTCAAATGCGTAATCTTCCCACTCATCTGATTCCTTATATGCTGGTTCTTCTACATGCGGCGCCGGTCTATTTTCATCCTCTTGCGCTGAATCTTCTTCTAACTCGGCATACACCGTTTCTTCCTCTTCAGCTTCATCCTCGTTTCTCTCTTCATCACACAAACCGGTAATAGATATATCCGCTAATAATTGTAAGCAACCATTTTCCTTTAATTCATAATCAAATTCCTCAATTGATACATATAGCTCTTCAATTACTTTCACTCGATTTCTCGGAATTGATATTTCAAGCGGAAAGGAATGAACAAGTTCATTAACCCCATCTTCCCTTGTTTCTACATAATCAATTGACTTTGCTGGCGATAGTTCTCTTAATGAATACGCCGAATCATCTTTTCGTGCAACATACTCTCCCGTTAAATCTAATTGCCCTCTCACGATTACTTCATGATCAAGCTCTTCTATCTCAACGTCTGGATCTAACGAAATTGACAAAAGTTCATCGACTTCCTGTCCCTTTTGGAACCAAACAGATTCTTTTAATGAAAATCGTAACGAATGATCTGCAGCCACTTCTTTTCCCCCTCCCAAACTATATGTCATTACAGATTTATGTAGGGAAAGCTTACTTTATGAATAAAAAAAAATCGCTCCCCTTATGGAGAGCGATTTTTCTCTAATACATTATTTTAATTTTGACATTGCAATTTCAGCTGCTGCAATCGTCGCCTCAATATCTGCGTCACTATGTGCTGTCGATAAGAATAAACCTTCGAATTGAGATGGCGGTAAGAATACACCTTGTTCTACCATTTCACGATAGTAAGCCGCAAAGAATTCTAAGTTTGAAGATTTTGCTGCATCGTAATTAATAACGGGCTCATCTGTAAAGAAAATACCAATCATAGAACCTGCACGGTTAATATGATGTGGAATGCCATGTTTTTCAGCTGCTTTACGTAATCCAGCTTCCAACATTTCAGCTTTACGCTCAAATTCTACATATGATTCTGGCGTTAACTGTACTAACGTTTCATAACCTGCTGCCATTGCAAGTGGATTACCTGATAAAGTACCAGCTTGGTAAATCGGTCCGCTTGGTGCAACTTGGCGCATAATTTCTGCTTTACCACCGTATGCTCCTACTGGTAAACCACCACCGATTACTTTACCTAAGCATGTTAAATCAGGTGTTACGCCATAATAACCTTGGCCACAATTATAAGCTACTCGGAACCCTGTCATTACTTCATCAAAAATAAGCAATGCACCGTTTTGTTCTGTTACTTCACGAAGACCTTCTAAAAATCCAGGCTGCGGAGGAACAACCCCCATATTTCCTGCTACTGGTTCTACAATTACACAAGCAATATCATCACCGAATTGTTCAAACGCGTATTTTACGCTTTCTAAATCGTTATAAGCTACTGTAATCGTATTTTTCGCTACACCTTCTGGTACACCAGGACTATCTGGTAAACCTAAAGTCGCCACACCAGAACCAGCTTTAATTAATAGCGAATCACCATGACCGTGGTAACAACCAATAAATTTCAAGATTTTATTACGACCTGTATAACCACGAGCTAAACGTAGTGCACTCATTGTTGCTTCCGTTCCAGAGTTAACCATACGCACAATCTCAATTGATGGCACGCGCTCAATAACAAGTTTTGCTAATTTATTTTCAATTTCTGTTGGTGCACCGAAGCTTGTACCTCTTTCAGCAACAGATTTTAACGCTTCTACAACACGATCATTTGCATGACCATGAATTAAAGGCCCCCATGATAATACGTAGTCGATGTATTCATTCCCATCAATATCATATACTTTAGAGCCTTTTCCACGCTCCATAAACAACGGATTCATCCCAACAGATTTAAAAGCACGAACCGGGCTATTTACGCCACCAGGCATTAAGTCTTGTGCCTCTTCAAACGCCGCAATCGATTTATCAAACTTTTTCATTATTTAGCGCCTCCTTCTTGTAACCATTTTGCTGCATCTTTCGCATGATACGTAATAATTAAGTCTGCTCCTGCACGTTTCATACTAATTAATTTTTCAAGAACAACTTCTTTTTCATTAATCCAGCCATTTTGCGCTGCCGCTTTAATCATCGAATATTCACCACTTACATTATAAGCGACAACTGGTAAATTAAAGTTATTTTTCACATCACGAACGATATCTAAGTAAGAAAGAGCTGGTTTTACGATTAAGAAATCTGCACCTTCCATTACATCTGATTCTGCTTCACGGAATGCTTCCATACGGTTTGCCGGATCCATTTGATATGTTTTACGGTCACCAAATTGCGGTGCACCGTGCGCAGCATCACGGAATGGTCCATAAAATGCTGATGAATATTTCACAGCGTACGACATAACTGGCACGTGTCCAAAACCATTTTCGTCTAATGCATGGCGAATTGCTGTTACGAAGCCGTCCATCATGTTTGATGGCGCAATAATGTCCGCTCCTGCTTTCGCTTGACTTACAGCTGTTTTCGCAAGAACTGCAAGAGACTCGTCATTTAAAATAATACCATCTTCAATTACACCGCAATGACCATGGCTTGTAAATTGACATAAACATGTGTCTGCGACTACTACTAGCTCAGGGAAATCACCTTTAATTTGCTGAATAGCACGTTGTACAATTCCATGATCACAATATGCTGATGATCCAACTTCATCCTTTTCAGCAGGTAAACCAAATACAATAACAGAACGAATACCTAAATCAACAACTTCTTGCATTTCAGCTTGCAATAAATCTAAAGAAATTTGATATACGCCTGGCATAGAAGGAACTTCATTACGAACATTTTCACCTTCTAATACAAAAATAGGGTAAATAAAATCTTCCGTATGTAAAAACGTTTCACGCACAAGCGCACGCATGCCCCCGCTTTGTCTTAAACGACGATGACGATTAAATTGTAAAGAGTTCATAGATTTCTATCCCCATTCTTTCATTTTATAGATTCACAAACACATTGTAGTAATGCTTCTACAGTGTACTCTTTCGGCACAATAACAGACGGAAAATAACGACTTGCCTCTTTTTCCGTAATAGGTCCTATACAAGCAATTGTACATTTTTTTGTCCATTCTCTCCAGTTTGCACCCTCAAGTAAACGAACAAAACTAGTAACAGTTGAAGGACTCGTAAATGTAATAATGTCTACTTCTCCTAACTTCAACGCTGCTATAAGCTCTTGCTTTTTTTCTACATTCACTTTCGTACCGTATACGATCAACTCATCTAGAGAAACACCAATTTCACGCAGTTTAACTGGTATTACATCTCTTGCTAAATTGCCTTTTGGAAATAAAATACGTTCGTTTCCATTTAATTCTTTTAGAAACTCTTCGGCAAATGCTTCTGCAACAAATGAATTCGGGACAAAATGAACTTGATAGCCCCTTTTTTCTAACTCTAATTTTGTTTTCACACCTACCGCAGCGATTTTAATGGTTAGTGGTAGTTTCTTTTTTAAACTATCTAGAAAAAAAGCTACACCATTTCTGCTCGTAAAAATAACCCAGTCGTATGAATGTAGCTGCTCTTCAATATGTTGAATTTGCCTATGAGACATACCTTCCATACGCAAAAGCGGAATTTCCAATGGAATTCCGCTCTTTTCTTTCACTGCTACACTCATTTGTTTCGCTTGATGCTGGGCACGTGTAATCAATACCGTTTTTCCAGCGAGAGCGTTCATATTTATTGTTGCTCCTTATTTGCAGCAAGAATGAGTTCTTTGGCGCCTTGTTTAATTAAACGGTCCGCGGCCTCTAATCCTACTTCTTCAGGATTAGTACCCACTACTGTCTCTTTTAATAAAACAGAGCCATCCATAGAGCCGACAAGAGCTGTTAATTCGATTGCATCGTTTTCTGTAAGGGTTGCATATCCAGCGATTGGAACTTGGCATCCACCTTCAAGTTTATGAAGAAATACTCGCTCCGCTGCCACTGTTCTTTCTGTTATCGCATCATTAATATGCGCTAACAATTGCAATAAATCCTTATCATCCTCACGACATTCAATCGCTAATGCACCTTGTCCTACAGCAGGTACACATAACGTTTCATCTAAATGTTCTGTAATAACTTCATCATCCCAGCCCATTCTTTGTAATCCAGCTGTCGCTAAAATAATCGCATCGTAATCTTCTTCTTTTAATTTACGTAAACGTGTATCGATATTCCCGCGAATCCACTTCACTTGTAAATCTGGTCTCGCAGCGAGTAGCTGTGCACTACGTCTTAAACTACTCGTACCTAAAATAGCACCTTCCGCTAACTCTTTAAACGATGCTCCATTTTTTGAGATAAAAGCATCCCGAGGGTCAACACGCTTTGGTGTACAGCCAATCATTAAACCTTCTGGAAGTACAGCCGGCATATCTTTCATACTATGTACAGCCATATCGATTTCTTTCGTAAGTAACGCATGCTCAATTTCTTTAACGAACAAGCCTTTTCCGCCTACTTTTGAAAGAGTAACATCTAAAATAACATCACCTTTTGTGACAATTTCTTTCACTTCAAATTCATATGGTAGACCTAGCGCTTTTAACTGATCAATAAACCAGTTTGTTTGCGTTAATGCTAGTTTACTCTTTCGTGACCCTACAATAATTTTGCGCATAATTCTCTCTCCTCATTATAAATACCAAAAGTGGAAATTGGATAAACTGCTTAATAGAAAAATGTTTACTAGCATTACGAGAAACGATCCGATATTCCACTGTACAATTTTCTTACCTTGCAACACATCTGCCGCTCGTAAATATAAACCTGTGCAATACACAAATAGAACGACAAAAGATCCGATTACTTTCGTATCATACCAATGGAAATTGTCCAATTTTGTATATCCCCATATACACCCCAATAAAATTGCTAGTAAGAAAAATGGAACAGAAAATAAATTTAATCCGTAAGACGTAGATTCAAGCTTCGGTAAATTCCCTAACCTTCTTAATCTCGCATTCCACTTTTTCTTTTTTAATAGGCGATATTGCAGTAAATACATAATAGAAAAAATAAACGATACCGTAAACGTTGCATAAGAAATAATCGCCATTCCAACATGCACGTATACAAGTTCTGAAACTAATTGCTCTGCAAGTACTGGCGACATCTTTCCGAGCGGTGTAAAAATAGAAAAAGCGCTTACGCCAAATGCAACAACATTTGTAAAGAAGACTAAAAAGTCAACGCGCATAAATCGATTTATGACTAACGACATCGTAATCAATAACCAAACATAAAAATAAATCCCTGATAATAAAGTTAAAATGGGATTCGTTTCTGAATCTGTCGCCCTAAGCAACATAAAAATAGACTGCAATACCCATACAATCGAAAGTAACCAAAAAGCAAATCGGTTCGCCTTTCGGTTACTTTGGAAATAATCTATAAAATATAAACTAATGCTACAAGCATATAAAATAATTGCAATATGATAAATAATACTGTTATTTAAAAAACTCATCCGATCATCCTTCCAAATTATAAAGATGGAACGGATGGTGTCCACACTCTTTTATGTTCTACTTCTTCCGCACGACTCTCTACTTCTTCCGTTTCTAAATCAAAAATCTTTGCAAATAACGCTAGTTTTTCGCTCGCTCCCTCTTCAGCAGCTATTTCTTTTGCTACTAAAATTGGGTCTTTTAATAATTGATTAATAATACTTTTCGTATGCTTACTAATAACTTTTTTCTCACGATCACTAAGGTTTGGTATTTTTCGCTCTAGGCTTACCATCGTTTCACTTTGGATTGCAAGTGCCTTATCACGAAGAGCTGCTATTAACGGAACAACACCAAGTGTACTTAACCACGTTTTAAATAGAACAATTTCCTCTTCAATCATAAATTGAATTTTCTCCGCTTCTTTCAAACGCTCAGCACGATTTGCTTCCACTACTCCTTGCAGATCATCAATGTCATATAAGAAAGAACCTTCTAACTCATCAATCGCTGGATCAATATCACGTGGTACTGCAATATCAACCATAAATAAAGGACGACCAGAGCGCATTTTCTCCACCTTTGTCATCATCTCTTTCGTAATGACATACTCTGATGCACCAGTTGAACTAATTAAAATATCTGCTTCTAATAATGCACATTGTAATTCGCTTAACGATTTTGCATGTCCCATATATTTCTCAGCCATTACTTCTGCTTTCGAAAGCGTCCTATTCATAACTGTTACTTTACGAGCACCACTTCCATATAAGTTTTGTAGTGCAAGTTCGCCCATTTTACCAGCACCAAGAATAAGCACGTGACAATCCGTTAACTCGCCAAATATTTTCTTTCCAAGCTCAACAGCAGCATAACTAACAGACATCGCACTTTCACCAATTGTTGTTTCTGAGTGGGCACGTTTTGCTAATGTAATGACTTGCTTAAACAATTCATTAAAAATTGTGCCTGTTGCTTTAACTTGTTGTGCTTCTAAAAAGCTATCTTTTATTTGGCCTAAAATCTGTGTTTCTCCCACTACCATAGAATCTAAACCGCACGTTACGCGGAATAAATGGTCTATTGCACCATCTTGTTCAAAAATAGTTAAATATGGTGCGACTTCTTCTATTTCAAGCTGAAACCAATCAGCTAAAAATTTCTTAATATAATACCGTCCCGTGTGTAATTGATCGACAACAGCATAAATCTCAGTGCGATTACAAGTTGATACAATGACATTCTCTAACACGCTCTTTTGATTTTGTAATGTAGTCATCGCTCGCTCTAGCTCTGCTGCCTGAAATGTGAGTTTCTCACGAAATTCTACAGGGGCTGTTCGATAATTTACACTAACAACAAGAATATGCACGCAGCATGTCCCCCTTCACCCGTTTTATCACTTTATCTACTATCATAATACAACTTTCCTCTTATGAATCTGACAATCGTGTGAACAACCGATTATTTTTTAATTATTCTCCGTATGTAATAAAGGAGATTCAGCAAACTAATAAAAAAACTTCTACTTTATAATGATTATAAATTAATAACTCTATTTGTACGTTACCAAAAAAAGTCCTCATAATCAAGTGATGGAAACTATTCCATATAAATTATAACATCATCTTTCCTATCTTCTTTCATCATGAAGGAAAATATGTATGATTGTTCCAAAATGTAGCAAACACTTTCTCAATACAATGTATTTGACATTTTATTTCTTTTTCGTTATATTTATTTTACAAAATTAAATTGTGCACAACTTAATAAGAAGGGAGTTATGTATGACAGAGGACTCTTTGCATCTAGATAACCAACTTTGTTTTTCTATTTATGCCTGTTCTAGAGAGGTTACTCGTTTTTATCGACCTTATTTAGAAGAGATGGGTATTACGTATCCCCAGTACATTACTTTACTCGTACTATGGGAGCAAGATGGACTAACAGTAAAAGAAATTGGAGAACGTCTATTTTTAGATTCCGGTACGTTAACACCTATGTTAAAACGAATGGAATCATTAACACTTGTAAAACGTGTTCGTTCCAAAGAAGACGAGCGAAAAGTTTGTATTGAATTAACAGAAAAAGGTAAAAATTTAAAGGAAAAGGCTTGTTCATTACCGACAACAATGGCTATAAACTTAGGAATTACAGAGCAAGAATATCGCTCTTTATTAATTCAACTAAATAAACTAATTGAAACAATGAAAACAATTAATGATGGAAAAGGGGAATAAATATGGATAAATTATATACTGCTTCAGTAACAGCAACAGGTGGAAGAAATGGGAAAGTAGTTTCAGATGATGGCATATTAAATCTTGATGTGAAAATGCCGAAAGCACTAGGTGGTGCAGGTGGAGAAGCAACAAATCCAGAACAACTATTTGCAGCTGGTTATGCAGCTTGTTTCGATAGTGCATTACAACTTGTCATTCGTACAAAACGTATGAAAGTAGAAAGTACAGAAGTAACCGCTCACGTTTCTATCGGAAAAGATACAGATGGTGGTTTTGGCCTATCTGCCGTGCTTGATGTACATGTCGCTGGCGTTTCACATAGCGAAGCACAAGAACTTGTAGAAGCGGCTCACGGTGTATGTCCTTACTCTAAAGCAACACGAGGTAATATTGAAGTTACATTAAACGTACGTTAACAGCTTATATAAAGAAAAAAACGCGCGACATTCGTCACGCGTTTTTTGTTTTTGTCATTTTATGAATTGCCTTCCACGCTTCTTCTTTTCCAAGTCCTGTTTCAGAAGAGAATAGAACGATTTCATCGCCAATTTCAACAGCAAGCGTTTCTTTTACAACTTTTAAATGCTTTTGCCATTTCCCTTTCGGGATTTTATCAGCTTTCGTCGCAATAATAATTGTTGGGATTTCATAATGCTTTAAGAAATCATACATCATCACGTCATCACTTGTCGGTTGGTGACGTAAATCAACTACTAATACAGCTGCGTCTAATTGCTTACGCGTTGTAAAGTACGTTTCAATCATTTTCCCCCATGCCGC
Source organism: Bacillus sp. ME78 (assembly GCF_903970865.1). Taxonomy (NCBI): domain Bacteria; kingdom Bacillati; phylum Bacillota; class Bacilli; order Caryophanales; family Bacillaceae; genus Bacillus; species Bacillus sp. ME78. Next base: position 26,303 of record NZ_CAJCKK010000025.1, on the reverse strand, counting down.
GCGCTCCGATTTAGACACTTTCGCATATCCATAACCTGGAACGTCAACAAAATGCATCATCTCATTGATCAAGAAAAAGTTCAGCGTTTGCGTTTTTCCTGGTTTAGAAGAAATACGCACTAACTTTTTACGATTTAAAATTTTATTAATAAAGGAAGACTTCCCGACATTTGAACGACCTGCTAATGCAATTTCTGGTAAATCACTGTCTGGATATTGTTCTGGTTTAACAGCACTAATTACAATATCTGCTTTTGTTACTTTCATTGTTTCACTCCTACTAATGCGTGCTCCAATACTTCATCTAAATGAGATGCAAGCACAAACGTAAGGTTTTCTTTTACGCTCTCTGGAATATCATCTAAATCTTTCTCGTTTTCTGCTGGCAAAATAATTTTTGTTAAGCCTGCGCGGTGAGCACTTAATGTTTTTTCTTTTAAGCCACCAATTGGTAATACACGACCACGAAGTGTAATTTCACCTGTCATACCTACTTCTTTACTTACAGGAATACCTGTTAGTGCAGAAATAAGTGCCGTTGCCATCGTAATACCTGCTGACGGTCCATCTTTCGGAACTGCTCCTTCTGGAACATGAATATGAATATCATTTTTCTCATGGAAATTCGGATCAATCTGAAGCTCTTCTGCACGAGAACGTATATAACTAAACGCAGCTTGTGCTGATTCTTTCATAACATCCCCAAGTTTCCCTGTTAAAATTAGTTTCCCTTTTCCTGGCGCTACAGAAACTTCAATTGCAAGTGTATCGCCGCCTGCTGCTGTGTAAGCTAGACCTGTTGCCATACCAACTTGGTCTGTTTTTTCAGCTTGCCCATAACGGAATATGTGTTTACCAAGTAAATCAACAATCTTTTTCTCTGTCACAACGATACGTTTACGTTCTGCTGTAACGATAATTTTCGCTACTTTACGGCAAACTTTTGCAATTTGGCGTTCTAGCGTACGAACACCAGCCTCACGTGTATAATAACGAATAATTTCAAGAAGCGCTTCATCACGTACTTGTAAATTACCTTTTCGTAAGCCATGCTCTTTTAATTGTTTCGGCAATAAATGCTCACGAGCAATGTGTACTTTTTCAAGTTCTGTATAGCCAGCAATCGAAATGATTTCCATACGGTCAAGTAATGGACCTGGAATACTTGAAAGTGTATTAGCAGTTGCTACAAACATAACTTTCGATAGATCATATGGTTCTTCAATGTAATGATCACTGAAGTTATGGTTTTGTTCTGGATCTAATACTTCAAGTAATGCTGCTGATGGATCTCCACGGAAATCGTTAGACATTTTATCAATCTCATCTAATAAGAAGACTGGATTAACTGTTTTCGCCTTTTTCATACCTTGAATAATGCGTCCTGGCATTGCTCCAACATATGTACGGCGGTGACCACGAATTTCAGATTCATCACGCACACCACCAAGAGATACACGGACAAAGTTACGATTCAATGATGTTGCAATTGAACGCGCTAACGAAGTTTTTCCGACCCCAGGAGGGCCTACTAAACAAAGGATAGGTCCTTTTAATGAATTCGTTAACTTCTGTACAGCTAAATATTCAAGTACACGCTCTTTCACTTTTTCAAGACCGTAATGATCGTTATTTAAAATCTCTTCCGAATGAGCAAGATCAATTATATCTTCTGTTGCCTCTGTCCACGGAAGCGCTAATAACCAATCAATATAATTGCGAATAACACCACTCTCCGCAGAACTTGCTGGTAACTTTTCATAACGATCTAATTCTTTCAGCGCAGCCTTCATTGTTTCTTCAGGCATTCCTGACTGTTCAATTTTTTCACGAAGTTCTTCTACTTCTCCACCCTTACCTTCTTTGTCGCCAAGTTCAGTTTGAATCGCCTTCATTTGCTCACGTAAGAAATATTCTTTTTGCGTGCGCTCCATTGAACGTTTCACTTGTTGCCCAATTTTCTTTTCTAGGCTAAGTAACTCTTGTTCATCTTGAATAATTGAAATAAGTGTATGTAATCGTTCTTTTACAGATACAATCTCTAGAATCTCTTGTTTCTGCTTCGTTTTAATCGGCAAGTGAGAAGCAATTAAATCAGCTAATCTCCCTGGTTCCTCTACATCAGCTACCGTTGCAAATGTTTCATTTGAAACTTTTTTCGAAACTTTAATATATTGTTCGAAATGCTCCAGTAACGTACGCATAAGAGCTTTCTCTTCTAAATCATCTTCTACTTCTTCAGTTACCGTTTTAATAGACACTTGTACTACATTTTCTTCTTCGATAAACTCTATTACTTCTGCTCTATGTAAACCTTCCACAAGGACACGAAGCGTACCGTTCGGCAATTTTAGCATTTGCTTTACTTTCGCCACTGTACCTACACTATATATGTCATCTTCTTTCGGATCATCGATATTCATTTCTTTTTGCATTGCTAAAAAGATGATATTTTCATCCATTGCCGCCTGCTCTAGTGCTTGTATCGATTTATCACGTCCTACATCAAGATGCAAAACCATCGTTGGATATACGAGAACGCCTCTTAATGGTAGGAGGGGCACGATTCTTTCGTTCGTATTCATACTAGACATAGCACCTCCATAATAAATTAAACTCCTGTTCAACTATTTTATATTACAATACACCTAGATGCAATTGCTGAGATTCCTCGCAATTGTAAATAGCTTGTTTTTCTACCTCACGAAAAGAAAAAAGACTCCGATTAAGCATACAAACTTAAACGAAGTCTGGCAAATTTTATTATTGTTTATTTTTACATAGATTGTGCATCTGTTTCGTCTACGTTAGTATGTACATCTAGCTCTCTATGCATATTTTCTTGCATAAACGTTAACTCAAATACTTCTTTTAATTTACGGACAGGAATAATTTCGATTCCCTTTATCGTATACAAAAATGGTTGCATATTTTCAGCAGGAATAATGACTTTCTTAGCTCCCGCTTTTTTCGCAGCTTTTATTTTTGCGTACACGCCACCAATAGGCTTTACTTCTCCGTGTATACTTATTTCACCTGTCATCGCTACTTCATTATTTACATATGTGCTATGCACCGCAGAATATACACCTGTTGCCATAGCGATTCCTGCAGAAGGTCCATCAATTGGGATACCACCTGGAAAATTAATATGTATATCGTATCCTTCTGGCAACACATCTAAAGAACGAAGTACTGTTAATACATTATCAACAGAGCCTTTTGCCATACTTTTACGGCGAATCGATTTCGTTTGACTACCAATACTTTCTTCTTCTACAATTCCGGTAACATTTACCGATCCTTTATCTTTCGCCGGAATTGCTGTTACTTCAATTTCTAATAACGCACCTGTATTTGGTCCGTATACAGCAAGACCATTTACAAGACCAATCCTTGGAATCGGATAAATGTGCTTTTCGTATTTCGGCGTAAGCTGACTTGAGTGAACAACCCACTCTATATCTTCATCTTTAATAAAAGAACGTTCTTCATTTATCGCCATACCAGCAGAAATTTGTACGAGATTAATCGCCTCTCGTCCATTTCTTGCATGCATCCCAATCATTTCAATACCATTTTCACCTATTTGCATTTCCACTTTTTCCGCGGCGTTTTTCGCTACTTTTTGAATCTCTTCCGTATCTAATTCACGGAAAAATACTTCTAAGCAACGTGACCGAATAGCAGGAGGAATTTCCTCTGGCGAACGTGTCGTTGCTCCAACTAAGCGAAAATCTGCCGGTAAGCCTTTTTGGAAAATATCATGTATATATGTTGGGATCATCGTATTTTCTTCACTATAGTACGCACTTTCTAAAAATACTTTTCGATCTTCTAACACCTTTAACATTTTGTTCATTTGAATCGGATGGAGTTCGCCAATCTCATCAATAAACAAAATACCACCATGCGCATCTGTTACAGCACCTTTTTTCGGTTGCGGAATACCTGCTTGCCCCATCGCCCCAGCACCTTGATAAATCGGATCATGCACCGAACCAATTAAAGGGTCTGCGATACCACGTTCATCAAACCGAGCTGTCGTCGCATCAAGTTCAATAAATGTTGCATTCGTACGAAATGGAGATTTAGGATTTCGTTTCGCTTCTTCTAATACAAGACGTGCTGCCGCTGTTTTCCCAACACCTGGCGGGCCATATATGATTACATGTTGCGGATTCGGACCACAAAGAGCCGCTTTTAAGGACTTAATCCCGTCCTCTTGCCCTACAATATCTAAAAAGGTTGTAGGACGCACCTTTTCTGCTAGCGGCTCTGTTAAAGAAATCTCACGCATTTTACGAAGCTGTTCTAATTCTTTTTTCGATTCTCGATCAATTGAAACTTTTTGTGTTCGTTGATTTCGAAGTAAATGCCAGAAATATAATCCGACAATTACACCAAAAACAAGTTGAACAACTAAAAATATATTTGTCCAGCTCATTATTTATTTCCTCCCGCAATATTTTATCTCTTAGTATTTCCGCGGAGGAACGTAGCTAAACATAAAGAAAAACAGCAATTATAAAAATTGCTGTTTCCCTTTCGCATTATGCAGATGTTTTTGTATCAAGTACAGTACCGTCTTGTAACACCAATTTTGGCGGTTCATTATCAGCTACTGTTTCTTTTGTAAGAATACACTTCTCGATATCTTTACGAGATGGAAGTTCGAACATTACATCAAGCATTAAGCCTTCAATAATAGAACGAAGTCCACGAGCACCCGTTTTACGTTCAATTGCTTTTTTCGCAATTTCGATTAGTGCACCTTCTTCAAACTCTAACTCAACATCGTCAAGCTCCAATAGTTTTTGGAATTGCTTAACAAGTGCATTTTTCGGTTTCGTTAAAATATCAACAAGAGCATCTTCATCAAGTGGCTCTAGGTTCGCAATAACTGGAAGACGACCGATAAACTCTGGAATTAAACCAAATCTTAAAAGATCCTCTGGTAATACGTGAGATAAAACATGCTTCTCATTTACATCAGCATTTTTCTTCTCAGAACCAAATCCAATTACTTTCTCACCAAGGCGACGTTTAATAATCGGCTCAATGCCATCAAACGCTCCACCACAAATGAATAAGATGTTCGTTGTATCAATTTGAATAAACTCTTGGTGCGGATGCTTACGACCACCTTGAGGTGGAACGCTTGCTACAGTACCTTCTAAAATTTTCAGAAGTGCCTGCTGCACACCTTCACCAGATACATCACGTGTAATTGATGGATTTTCGGACTTACGTGCCACTTTATCAATCTCATCAATATAAATGATTCCTTTTTCCGCTTTCTCTACATCATAATCAGCTGCTTGAATTAATTTTAGTAAGATATTTTCTACATCTTCCCCAACATATCCAGCTTCTGTTAAAGATGTTGCGTCCGCAATTGCAAATGGAACATTTAGAATACGCGCTAACGTTTGTGCAAGTAATGTTTTACCACTACCTGTTGGCCCGATAAGTGCGATATTACTCTTCGCTAATTCTACATCATCAATTTTGCTGTTAGAATTAATGCGTTTGTAATGGTTATATACCGCTACCGCTAGTGCTTTTTTCGCGCTATCTTGCCCGATGACATACTCATCTAAGATTTCACGAATTTCTACCGGTTTCGGTACATCTTTGAATTCTACTTCTTCGTCCTTCGCAAGCTCCTCTTGTACAATTTCAGTACAAAGTTCGATACACTCGTCACAAATGTAAACACCTGGACCTGCTACTAACTTTCGAACTTGCGTTTGTGTTTTACCACAGAAAGAACATTTTAATTGCCCTTTTTCATCATTAAATTTAAACATATTTTCACACCCCTTACAAAGTGCTAACCTCTTGCCTTCGTATGTACACGATAAATGTATCGTATGTAAATACATATTATGTCACTACGTGGCGAGAAATACAAATAATATGACTAGTTATGTACAAATAAAAAAATTTTAAAACTTTTGAAATATGTATATTCGACTTGTAAAGGAACTTTTCCTTCTCCATCGAAAAGTTTTATAAATATATTTCTATATTTATAAAACAAGGCACGATTAAAATCGTGCCTTGTTATTTTATTATGCAGCGTTTTCTACTAAGAAGTCTACAGCTTTACGCACTTTAAGATCTTCAGCTAAAGCGTCTACGCTTCCAAGAGCTTGCTTGATAGCGTCTACTGGCATACCGTACATTTCAGCCATTTTTTCAACTTCTGCAGTTACTTCTTCTTCAGTAACTTCGATGTTTTCAGCTTCAATGATAGCTTCAAGAACAAGATTGATTCTTACACGTTTTTGTGCATCTTCTTTCATTTGCTCTTTTAATTTGTCAGCGTCAGTACCTGTGAATTGGTAGTAAAGCTCAAGGTTCATACCTTGTTGGCTTAAACGTTGCTCGAATTCACGAACCATACGATCTAACTCAGTGTTGATCATAGCTTCTGGAATTTCGATTTCAGCGTTAGCAGCAGCTAATTCTACTACTTCGTCACGTACTTTGTGCTCAGCTTCGTGCTTTTTGCCTTCTTCTAAGTTTGTGCGAAGTTTTGCTTTTAATTCATCAAGAGTTGCAACCGCTTCGTCTGCTTCTTTAGCGAACTCGTCGTTTAACTCAGGAAGTTCTTTTGTTTTGATTTCGTGAATTGTTACTTTGAATGTTGCTGGTTTGCCAGCTAATTCAGCAGCATGGTACTCTTCTGGGAATGATACTTCAACGTCTTTAGACTCACCAGATTTAAGACCGATTACTTGCTCTTCGAAACCTGGGATGAATGTACCAGAACCGATTGCTAGAGAGTAGTTTTCGCCTTTTCCGCCTTCAAATGCTTCGCCATCAACGAAACCTTCGAAGTCGATTACAGCTGTATCACCGTTTTCAACAGTTCCTTCTTCTTTAACAACTAGTTCAGCTTGACGCTCTTGTAAAGATTTTAATTCGTTCTCTACATCTTCGTCAGTTACAGTTGTTTCAACTTTTTCTACTGCTAAACCTTTGTACTCACCTAATTTAACTTCAGGTTTCACTGTAACTTTTGCAGTGAAGATAAGGTTAGCATTTTTTTCGAACTTCTCGATGTCGATTTCAGGATGATCAACTGGGAAGATACCAGCTTCTTCGATCGCTTCACCGTATGCTTTTGGTAAAATGATATCTAAAGCATCTTGGTATAAAGATTCAATACCAAAGCGTTGTTCGAATAATGGACGAGGCATTTTTCCTTTACGGAAACCTGGTACGTTAATTGTTTTTACTACTTTTTTGAACGCAGCGTCGATAGAGTTGTTTACTTCTTTAGCATCAACTTCGATTGTTAAAACGCCAACGTTACCTTCTAATTTTTCCCATTTTGTAGACATTTATTCTTTCCCTCCAACTATAATAATGTATGCACATACCTCTATAGATTAAGATCTTCATTATCTCTTTTTTGAAATAACAAATACACAAATAACCCTCTAGCAAAAGCTTTCAGATATAATGTTCCAATCTACTAATTGCCCAGAAGACAACTACGGTATATTTTGTTCGAGAATAATATGAAACATATTAAGTAAGAGAATTACACTTCTCTTCTCTTACAAACAGGCAGATTTCTGCCTTTTGCAACCCTTACATTATAACATAGAATATGCTCGTTTCAAGAACTGAACGATTCTTTTTCATAATTATACGGGCAAATATCCTTCTCTTTCAACACGTAATAACCATTGATAGGCAATATGAAACTCTTCCAATTCGATATTATATGCTGCCATAAGCTCTTCTTCATCTATAGCCAATCCGAAACGCTTTCTTCCAATTCTCTCTAAAACAGCTGACCAAATCTCTTCTTTATCCATTAATAGAGCGAATGGGAAAACGCTAATTTGCAACTCTTTCCAATATGTAACCATTGCTTCAAATATATCGGGATAATTTTGCTCTAATCGGCTTGATAATTTATGTATAATGTTATTGGATTGCTCCTCATTATGACCTGTAAATGCTGGAATCACCTTAATCGTATTTCCAAACTTTTCTACTTCTATTTCTTCTTCTACCTGACTTTCTATCATTTTATACAAAATAGAAGTTTTCAAATAGGGGTGCTGCTCTTCGTCTATTAAAAATTTCTTTAAAACAGGTAATGCAAGATCTAAGTCTTTTAACGAAAGTCGCTGAATCGCTCTTAGCTTCTGTCCAAAGTTTTCTCCAAAAATTTCATTAGTAAACTCATCCAATTCAAAATTTGAATCCACTAGCGATGCGTCTCCCTCATTTAGCATACCTTCTGCAAATAAAGCAAGCTGCGCTAATTTTTCCTTTTGATCAGGCATTATATCTTTCGTTTGTAAAACCTTTTCAACAGTTTCAATAACACCTTCATAATCATTTGTTTGAACTAAAATAGTTACGTACGTTTCAAGAATATCACCAAATAAGACAACTCCTGTTTTAAGCAACTGTTCACATTTGTCTTTCGCTTCTTCCATACGTTTTAATTCGAGTAAACAAATAACTGAAGCTAATTCCGTTTGTTCCGTTTCCGCATTATACTGACGTAATATTTCAAAGCAACGCAATGCATCTTCGAATTCCCGCTCTTTCAGCGCTAAAAAACCTTCATCAATATAGCGCTCTGATAGTTGTGGAAACAATACGACCGTATTTTCTTTTTTATCCATACGTCCGCCTCTTTTTCTTGATTTTAATTATGTTCAAAGTAAATATATCAAATGCGTAATGAGAACACAACATCCCTAAACTACTTGTTTGAAATATGAAAATATTTAATTTTTACATTCCAATACGAATAAATCTCTACTAAAAATTAAAATTGTACAAATAAAAATCCCCAGCAACAAGCGCAGAGGATTCATCATTAATGGAAAGCTTTTATAATTGTGGGGTATATTACAAGGGTAATAATTTGGAGAACAATAATTGCCATAACAATCATGCTAAAATAGAAGATTGGTTTACTTCGCTTCATTAAAAACATAATAATAAGCATCGTACAAGCAAACAAACTTAAGAAGAACAAACTTGTTGTCGAACTAAGTATACCACTTGGGACAAAGAACAATAACACTACACTACAAGTACCTATAATTCCAAATAACCATTCCATTCATTCACTCATTCCCTTTCCCTCTCATGGCTGTTTTCTCTAAGCGATCAAATGTTTCACAACATCAACTACATACGTTAATTTCTCATACGCTACAAATCCAAAAGCAACCGTTAAGCCCGTTACAACTAATCCTTTCATCATTTCTTCCTCCTCGTTTTATCGTTGTTATCTTCATTATAAAAGATTAGCAATTTCTTACCATCGAACTACCTTACAGTTACCTTACAGAATTGTAAGATTTCAAAGAGAGATTGAAAAACACCTCATATCGCTTAAGGTGCTTTCACGGAATTTCTCTATAATCACTTGTAAAATCAACTTTTTTCTTTTAGTTATTTTTGAACGAATCGACTCTTAAACTAATAGATTTACTAAATAATTTAGAATCAAAATAATTATTCGTTACTTTTCTTAACTTACTTTCAGATATTTTCGTATTACAAGAAAACAACTGGTGAAAATCGTGTTAATATATTTTTGTACAATTAAGAATTTAATTTACAAGGGGGATTATATATGTTTAAAAAAATGGCGGCAGATGTATTAGGACTAAGCGATGTAGGTTCTGTCATTACGCCGAAAGACTATGATAAGGTTGATGCTGATGATTATGTGATGCATGAAGATGGGGAGAAAATTTACTTTCTAATTAAATCCAAATCAGATGAATATTGCTTCACAAACAAAGGGTTAATTCACTTAGACGGTACAAGTGCAACAAGTAAAAAACGTACACTACGCCGCTTTAGTTATAGCAAATATCAAATTAAAAACGTAGCACTTGAAACTGCAGGAACGATTGATTTAGATGTAGAAATTAAGTTTCAAATGGGCGATGAACATTACTCAATTGATGTTCATAAAAAACATATTGAAGAATTAAAAGATTTATATAAGGCTTTACTTAAAATCGAAGAAATTTCATACGACAACGATATTACATTACAATATGCACATAAAAGTTTAGATATGGCATCTAATGCCTTTAGCCGCATTTCAAACGCACAAGTAAATTTAGCAGAGCAATTTAAAGAAATGAACGAGATTGCCTTTAACTGGCTTGTTGATACGAAGAAACAATATAATGTGAAAGATTATGGTTTTGTCTTTGACAAGTTTATTAACAACTAATTTAAAATACACAAAAAACCTTGTTATCAAAAGATAACAAGGTTTTCTTAGCGTCCCAGGAGAGATTCGAACTCCCGCTCCGCCCATTTCCGTACTATTTTATATATTTGGATCGCAGTCTTAATATATCTTCTCCTTCGCGAATGCCTGCCGATCCCTTCCTCACATTTTTTACGACAGTCCAATTCGGGTTAGTTTCATCACCAATGTTCTGTACTGTAAAGTTGCCGTCACCATATTTTCGGTGACCTTCTGCCAATTTCTCCGTTAAATCATTCTCATTTGATCTCGCCATCTTTGCGCCATCTCCCTTTTTTATACGACCTTCTTAAACCCTCTAACCAATCACAGGTCCAGTCAATTGGAGATTCTCGTTTTCCGCTTCTATTAATTGTAACACACTGCCGGGGATAAGTTCCGATAACTGCTGCTCAATCGTACTAGAATGGTAAAAGTTTTAGAACATTCTAAGTAAAAAATTAGGATAATACGGATATGGATTTGAGTTCCATCATAAGCCTATTGATTCTTTAAATTAAATACTATGAGGAACAGGGCGCATAAACGGCGCTCCTTTTATTTAAGAAAAAGAATTACATATACAACTGCTTAATATCGAAGGAACGGTTACAGATATTAAGAATGAGCTACAATTATAACCCAAACTAGACGCGAAACTTATAAGTAATCACTTCTTGTGAAAATATTATAGGAGAAGCAGGGATGGTATGGTACAAATAAAAGTAACACCTGAACGTCTAGAGCAAGTAGCCAAGACGGTAAAGAACGTACGGTACACCTTAGAACAAATACATAATGATTTATACAATCAAACAGAACATATTGCCGCAAACTGGGCAGGAGCAACTAGCCAACATTTCTATCAAATGTTTAACGAAGCTAAACCAAAAATGTTCACAATTTTAATGGAATTCGATAAAATAGCTACCGAATTAGAAAGAGTTGCGGAAAAATTCCGCACGGCAGATGCTGAGTACGACGGCAATCTAGTTGAAAGTGAGATTATAGCTAATACTCCTTCTTCAGAAAATAACAACACATCACCTGGTGCATCTTCTTCGAAAAAAGATGGTGAAAGTTTAGAGAAAGTTACTAGAGACCTAGTGGGCGAGTTATCGGGAGAATACGATGTACGACGTGTTATAGAAGGTGTTGATCCCGATACTGGCGAAAAACTTTCATGGTGGGAACGCACTGGTGCTGGTGTCATGGTTTTTGCGGGGCTTACGCCTGTTGGTAAGGGAATAAAAGTAGTCAAAGGCGCAAAAAAAGTTTCCAATGCAATAGATGCAGCAGCCACACTAGAAAAACAACGGAAAACTTTAAAAGCTAATAGCTTAGCAGGTAAAGAATACGAAACAAAAATGTTCGAGGTTATAAAACAACAAAAACCTAAATCTGAATTGAATGAACAAATAACCGTACAAACAAAATCGGGCGTACGCACTCGTATAGATATAGGAGGCAAGGACGCAAATGGCAAGATTGACTTAGTAGAGTTAAAATCTTCACCTACTGCACCTCTTACTAAAAATCAGAAAAAAGCCTTCCCTGAAATTGCGGAATCAGGTGCAATAGTTAAAAGTAGGAACAAACCACCATTTGAACATTTAGAAGAGATCCCACCAACGAAAATAAATGTAATAAGAAAAGAAGAATAAGGAGGCTTTTATATGGCATTACATGATACGGATCAAGTCGATTTAGTTTTAATAGATGAGGATAATAAAGATAATGTATACTTAACAATCTTTGATGCTTTAGAGTGGAATAAAAGCGAAGAACTTGACGATGAACACATTTTACTTTTACAAGACAAAATCAATACATATTTAGGATTCATTGAAAGTGATGAAATCTACGAAAAAGTTCCAAGTACAATAGGAAGAACACATTTCATTATACAAGTGTATTCGCAGAATGAACCTAGTTTTTACGGGAAAAAGTTTTATAATATTGTAAGTGAACAATTAGGAGAATCTGGATATGGATTTGAGTTCCATCATAAACCTATTGATTCTTTAAATTAAATAAGAGAAATAGGGCGCATAAATGGCGCTCTTTTCTTAATGTACTTCCATCCATAATAAATAATAATTATCATATATTGCGTTATATTTTACACCTCTTGCACATACATCAATTTATAGACAAACAAAAAACCTTGTTATCAAAAGATAACAAGGTTTTTTTAGCGTCCCAGGAGAGATTCGAACTCCCGACCGTACGCTTAGAAGGCGTATGCTCTATCCGGCTGAGCTACTGGGACATGGAGCGGGTGAAGAGAATCGAACTCTCGACCAGAGCTTGGAAGGCTCTTGTTTTACCACTAAACTACACCCGCATATGTTATTTTCTTTTCTTTTCTTCGTTAGCGCCGTTGCCCTATCGACAATATTTATTATATGTATAACCACACATAAAGTCAACACCTTTTTTAAAAGAGGATAAATTTTCTTATCCTCTTTTAAAAACTGCTTGTTCAACTAGTTGTCCGTCTAACGTTTCAAAACGAACTTCCATTTGATTTTCATCCATTTCTAATAAAGCAAATGTCTTTTCTACACGCTGACGTGGTAATAAAATACTGCCTGGATTAATAAATAAAACGCCCTCGATTAATTCCGCACCTAATACGTGAGAATGTCCGAAGCATGCAACTTGCGCTCCCACTTCTTCAGCATGGTACGCTAGCGTTTGTAATGTCATTTTCACATTATGGCGATGTCCATGCACTACTAAGAAGCGAATTCCATCTACATCAGTTACAATTTCATCTTGAAAGTTAGCATAATCACAGTTTCCTTTTACAACATGGAAACCTTGCAGTTCTTCATGAGCAGGCGTTAGCTCTGAATCACCGCAATGAATCATGATATCTACTTTCCCTTCATATTTCTCTTTCAACTGCTGTAATTCCTTCGCAGAGCTATGACTATCGCTTACGATTAAAGCTTTCATCATTCTCTCTCCCTTATTCTCCTAAAAACCATTCCGGGATTTTTTCTTCTAACTTACGAAGAGCACGGCCACGATGGCTAATAGCATTTTTTTCATCTGAACTTAATTCCGCCATTGCTTTTTTGTATTCTTCCACATAAAAAATCGGATCGTATCCAAAGCCATTTTCTCCGCGGCGTTGTTCTAAGATAAATCCTTCACATGTCCCATTTACAATGACAGGCTTTTTATCACCTTCAGGGAAAGCAACTGCTAATGCACAATAGAAACGAGCTTTACGCTTTTCAAAGTCAACGCCATTTAATTCTTGTAACACTTTATCGATATTTGCTTGGTCATTTTTCGGTTCACCAGCAAAACGCGCTGAATACACTCCTGGTTTTCCATTTAAAGCATCTACAATAAGACCCGAATCATCCGCAATTACGATAGAATTCAACTGTCTACTCAAACTATCCGCTTTTAAGATCGCATTTTCTTCAAATGTTTCACCAGTTTCTTCGACTTCTTCAATATGAGGAAAATCGTGTAATGATTTCACTTCTAAATCAAATCGCTCAAATAACTCAGCAAACTCACGTACTTTTCCCATATTTTTTGTCGCTACAACAACTTGTTTCATACTTTCCACCTCTACTCTATATGAGATACGATGTCACCTAAAGCTTCTTTTTGCATATCAATCAGTTGGAAAATGCCTTTTTCCGCAGCATCAAGTAGTTCATTTAACTGCGCTCTACTAAACGTCGCTTCTTCTCCAGTTCCTTGCACTTCAACAAATTGGCCTTTTCCAGTCATAATTACGTTCATATCAACGTCTGCTTTAGAATCTTCTGCATAGTTTAAATCTAAAACAACACCTTGCTCTTCAACAATTCCTACTGACGTTGCTGCTAAATAATCTTTTACTGGAATTTTAGATACTTTTTCTGCTTGTAATAATTTCTCGAAAGCTAATACCATCGCTACATATGCACCTGTAATAGAAGCTGTTCTCGTTCCACCATCTGCTTGGATAACATCACAGTCAATCCAAACTGTTCTCTCGCCAAGCGCTTCTAAATCAACTACCGCACGTAATGCTCGTCCAATTAGACGTTGAATTTCCATTGTACGTCCTGTTACTTTCCCTTTGCTTGACTCCCTAATTGTACGTTGTTCTGTTGCACGCGGAATCATCGCGTATTCAGCTGTTACCCATCCTTTTCCTTCTCCACGCATAAACGGTGGTACACGCTCTTCAATTGTTGCTGAGCAAATCACCTTTGTATCCCCAACTTCAATTAATACAGATCCCTCTGGATGTTTTAAATAATTCGTGTGAATATGTATATGGCGTAATTCTGTTTTCTCTCTACCATCTACTCGCATAAAAATAACCTCCTCTTAATTACTACTCGTTAGTATAGCCAAATTTAAATGTATGATATGTATACAATAAAAGAAGGAGAACCCAAAAAGCAATTCTCCTTTCTTACTTAAGTATATCAAATTATTCAAGATTAAAAACTACCTGTATTCACGTTTTCTGGACGATCTACAGGTTTTATTAACTTTCCGCCCTTTTCATCTATAAGATTTGCTTTTCCATTCACTTCAATAGAAATATTTTTCACACCTTTCTTTTCTGTTAAAGATAAAACTAACGACTTCAATACGTAATTTGAGATCATATTTTTATCTGGGTTTACAAATATATTTTCATTAAAGTTTAATGTAAGATTTCCGTCTTGTAATTTCGGATTCGTAATAAGCTTAACGCCTGGATTAAAATCATTCAGGAGCGATTGATGAATCGGACCTTTTACAAGTTCATCTATAATTGCTGCATAATCATTTTCTTTTCCTTCCGCAACGCGGCGTGTGACTGGTACGTAGTATTGCTGTTTATTATTATTTTGCGCCATGAAATATAGTGTGACTGGTTTTGTATTCGTTACATCTGCTACTTGTTCATCATCGAAGTTAATACCATTTGCACGGCTCACTCCTTCACCAAGCGGTGTACCAGCAACCGGCATCTTCGCCAATTTCTCACCATTTATTTGGAACTGCACTTGTTTTATCTCTGTAAATTGCGTCAACGTCCACGCTATAGATTCAATGATTTGACGCTCTTCTTCTTTCGCATAGTTTTTCATTTCTTTAGAGAAATCAATAACTGCCGTCCCGTCCTTTTTCAAATCTAAAGTCATCGTTGTATTCGCCGGAATGACTGCACGAAACCCATTCGGTAATAAATTCGTTACCGGTCCATCTTTCACAAGGTATTCTAACGTTTGCTTCACAGTCTCATTTGCTTTCGGAGTAGGTATAGCTAACGTTTGTGGTACAACATAACCATTTTTATCAACAAGGTATAGTTCTCTATTTACCATTTGCCCTTGCTTATCTTTTTTAGCTACTTCTTTCTTCCCACCCTCTGTATACGTAACTTGTTTTGGCGGATCAATTTGTTCAGTTGCTTTCTCCTGATTTATAAAGCCACACCCTGTTAGTAAAACAGCGCTCACAGTAGCACCAACAACCCATTTAAAAGTGGATTTAGGCATGCCATTCCCCCCTAAAATCTAAGTTTGTACTATTATGTATACGAGCCGTTTCACATTTTAGAACAAGCTGTGCCTCTTATAAAGTGAAACTTTAATCAGTGGAGGGTCTAACTGCCCAGCAAATAGCAAGATAAAACAAAAAACTCCTGATTTCTCAGGAGCTCACCTATATGAATTCTACTATTATTCTTTTTCTAAATGAATATGCTTCACATTTTCAATCGGTTGACCGAACCATTTTGATGCAATTTCTTTAAACAAGCCTATTTTTCCCGTTGTTAAGAAGAGATGATCGCTTTGTTCTTCTCCTTCATTCAACATTTTACTATGATATAAGATTGTACTTACTTCACGTGCTGTTTCATCACCAGAACTAATTAGTTGTACTTTATTTCCCATTACTTTTTTAATAACAGGTCCTAAAATTGGATAGTGTGTACACCCTAATATAAGTGTATCAATATCGGTACTTTTCAGTGGTTGCAGCGTTTCTCTTACAACTTCATACGCCATTTCACTTTCGAAATTCCCACTCTCTACAAGTTCAACGAAAGGTGGACAAGCTAAACTTTCTACCATAACACGGTTATTAATAGACTTTAACGCCTCTTCGTATGCACCACTTTTCACCGTTCCAATCGTTCCAATAATCCCAACGTGATACGTGTTTGTCACTTTTAAAGCTGTACGTGATCCTGGGTGAATAACTCCTACTACTGGAATTGGTAATTGTTTTTGCATCTCTTCTAATACAACTGCAGTTGCTGTATTACACGCAATAACTAACATTTTAATATTTAAATCTAGTAAATGCTCCGTCATTTCCCACGTAAATTGACGCACTTCTTCTCGAGAACGTGGACCATAAGGACAACGTGCTGTATCTCCTAAATATATGATACGCTCTTTCGGCAACTGACGAATTAATTCCTTCGCTACTGTTAAACCGCCAACTCCTGAATCGATAACACCGATTGCTCTATTCAACTTCATCACCCGTTTTCTCATTCATCATCTTTTATGTTTATCATTATATTTTACACACTTTAAGTTCGCTCACTTCAAATGCTTCTGTATGAAAATTTTCATTTGCCCATGTATAGACTAGGACCTTTTTTATTTTGCTCCTTTTTTTCATAATTTGCAAGATAGAAAAATAACCGACCTTCTATAAGAAAGTCGGTTTCTTCTATATAAAATGCATATTCATTGCTCCATCTTTTTTTGAAAAGAAGACATTCCCATTAATAAGACGAAATGAACAGAAATTAAAATGACGATCAAAATAAAATTCAATCGATAACTATTTGTAGATTCCATAATTTTGCTTGCTACAGCTGGTCCGAATGCCATACCGAAAAAGTTAATTAAATTATATAAACCAAGGCCGACTCCAACTTTAGCTGGATTTAATGTTTTCGGAATAAATGTGTTTAATGATACTTGAATTGCCGAATAACTCATAAATGTTAAAATAACCGCAAATAAAATAAAGAGTAAGTTCCCGTCTGGAATAATCCCTAAAATTAAAAAGCCAATGATCATAACTACAGACGCTACATACATCATCCTCACATTCCCAAACGCAGGAATAATCTTTCCGGTAATAAAACTAGATACAATACCAAAGAGAGATGCAACAAACAATACAATTCCAATAACGAACGGAGACAATCCGTGCCCTCTTCCTAACAGTAATGGTAATAATAATAAACTAGCACATAACGCCACATTAATGATAAATCCGACCGCTATTAAACGCAGTAATGGTTTATTTGTAAACAACTCAATATCAATAAACGGCGACTCTGCTCTCTTCATATGAGCCTTGAATAAAAATAGGAAAGCAACAGATAACACAAAAAGCCAACTATTAATGTTCACTCCTAATAAAACGGTCGTAATCAATACAAATAATAAAAATGCTCCAATGAAATCAAAGTGGAACACTTCATCGGTATGTTGCACCTCTTCTGGCATAAATTTTACGAGCAAGAAAATACCAACCATTGAAATAACCATAAATAAAAATAAATACGACCACCCTAACGTATTTGTAATTGCCCCACCAACTAAAGGTCCAATACCAACCGCTAATGCAATAGAAGAACTAATCATTGCTAACGCACCCGGTTTTTTAGCTGGAGCAACTAATTTCGCCACCGCAATCATACTAAGCGCAATAAACGCTGCTCCTCCGCTCGCCTGCACTAGCCTTGCGAAAATGATAATCTCATAAGATTGATTTACAAACCCAACAATAGAACCAGCTACAAATATGATAATAGAAATAATTAATAGCCTTTTTACACTGTAACGATCAGCCAGTTTTCCATATATCATCGAACCGATACCGACGACTAAAGAATACCCTACTACAACCCAACTTACTTTCGATTGACTAATTGATAAATCATTAGCAATATCCTCTAGCGCTACATTAAATAACACAGCGTTCATCGGTCCTAACAAAACAATAAAACATAATGTAAAAACAAACCATTTCGAATGGTTACTTATATCTTTCCCCATGTGTAACACTCTCCTGATTGCAATTTTAAAACTGTCAAACTATAGATAAAAAAATGAAGTTATTTAAATGTTGTATCACCACTAAACAACTTCATTAAATGTATAAATGGTGCTAATTTATCGCGCGATAAATTGGATTCGAAACGAAACACATATGTTGTTCGATATTCATGGAACTATCATAGTTTCAGCATTACAGTTTGTCAACGAAAAACATACAAAGTAAACTAATTTAGTATTTTTAGTTTACTTTGTTCAAAAGTTATTATACACTAATTTCGAAGCTGATATAAGGAGGACTGGCATGATTATTCAAATTTGCATTTTTTAACTTAATAAAATGAAACGAATACAGAACTTTTATATAGAAGAGACATTATAGGAGGATTATGATGAAGAAAAAAATGTTAGTTGTATTAACAAGCGTAGAAAAATACCCAAATTTAAATAGGGCTACCGGACTTTGGCTCGGTGAAGCTGTACATTTCGTAAAAAAAGTAGAAGAAGCGGGTTACGAAGTTGATTACGTCAGTCCACAAGGCGGTTATACACCAATTGATCCACATAGTTTAGCAATGGCGGAGAGCATCGATTGGGAATGGTACCAAAAGAAAGAGTTTATGAATCGCCTCGGTTCTACAATGAAACCAAGTGAAGTGAATCCAGAAGACTACGCTGTTATTTATTACGCAGGTGGTCACGGGGTTATTTGGGACTTCCCAGAAAATAAAGAACTTCAAAATATTAGCCGCAATATTTATGAAAACGGCGGTATTGTTTCTTCCGTTTGTCATGGAGCTGCTGGTTTATTTCATATTACATTAAGTAATGGGGATCGTTTAATTAGCGGTAAGAAGGTAACAGGCTTTTCAAATGAAGAAGAAAAATTAGCTGAATTAGATCAATTCGTTCCATTTTTAACAGAAGATGAACTCATTAAAAATGGAGGACTTTACGAAAAAGCTGCACAGCCTTGGGAAGCTTTTGCTCTAGAAGATAATCGTGTTATCACTGGTCAAAACCCAGCTTCAGGTGGTCCAGTAGCCGAATTAGTATTAAAACAGTTGCAAAAATAATTATGTACTAAAAAAAGCAGATTCTCCTCTATTAAGGGAGATCTGCTTTTTTACGAAATCATTTGCAAAATAGCAATAACTTCTTTTTCAATTTCAGAATCATCAATTGCTTCTATATACTCTGGTTTAAAAAGTTGATACTTCTTTAATTGATAAAAATCAAGTATCGCTTTCTTTAAAGTAATATCGTACTGAATACAAAAAGAATGATCTATAATACGTCGTAACATCACATCATCTTGTACCATAAATAATTGCGCATTCATTTTATTAAAATAACCTTGTTCCATACCCGCTTCAAAAAACATTTGCAAATTATGATTACGATTTTGTTGTGCAGCGACTAATTGATCTGACAAATGCGGATATGCTTCTTTCAAATCTTGCAAAAAAACATCCGAAATATATGTCACACATTTTAAAGAGTGGATAAACGTCTTTTGGAAACGTTCTGCAAAAGACATGCTTTCATCTTGATTGTCCGCATCAACTTCGAGTAGATAATTCATAAAATCCTCTACTATCGCCTCAATAATTTCATCTTTCGAAGAAAAACGTTTATATAAAGTAGCTTTACTAATATCCATATATTTCGCAATTTCATCTATTTTCAATTGGCTAAAACTCGTCTTTCTAATAACGGGCTTTATTTTATTAATATAAGTATTTGCACATGCGACTTTTCTCATTTAAAAGAGCCTCCCCTTTTGTCCATACAAAATAGTATAGCAAATTCACGAATGATTATAAATGAAGTTATTATACTCATTATGCTTTTTTAGTTTATTACATTTTCATATACTATACATAAAGAACTAGAATCCATTATCACCAACTGGACGGTTACAAACCAATTTTGAGGGGGAATTTTAGGATAAAAATACCCACTACCTTTGTTAGTAGCGGGTACTTTTTCTATAATTTATTTACAGCCCTTTTTATAGCCTTACCTATTTCCACGCTAGACTGTGGATTTTGCCCTGTAATTAAATGCCCATCTACTACCACATGCGGCGTAAAATTAGGCGCTACATAAAACAAAGCTCCTTCTTCTTTCAACTTACTTTCTAACAAAAACGGAACGCGCTTTTCTAAATGTACAGCTTTTTCTTCATCGTTTGTATAACCTGTTATACGCTTACCGGCAACAAAAAACGAGCCATCCTTATTTTTCACACCGACTAAGGAGCTTACTCCGTGACAAACAGCCGCTACAATCCGCTTATTCTTATACATATTCTCAATCAAATTTGCTACATATGGATTACCTGGAAAATCTACAATCGCCCCGTGCCCACCACCAAATAAAACCGCATCATAATCCGAAAAATGAACATTTGAAATCGGCCTTGTATTTTGCAATAAAGAAGCTACGTGCTTGAATTCACGAGGTATACCATTCGGAATAGACACTCTATCTATAGGTACTCTCCCGCCTTTTATTGACACAATATCAACATCAAACTTAGCCTTTTTAAATAAATGATAAGGAGCTGCGAGCTCTTCAAGCCACAAACCAGTCGGGTGTCCATTCATATCATGAGCACTTGTTGAAACTAACAGTATCCTTTTCAACATATCCCCTCCTTATTACCTATTTATGTATGGAGTGTTCTTATCATTCATATAGCAAGTGAAGCAAACAAAAAAATAGCCGACTCTTTGTATAAAAGTCGGCTGCTTTCTTATAGTTCGAGCTCTCCCATACGAAGAAGCTCCACAACTGCTTGTGAACGTCCTTTAACCCCTAGCTTTTGCATTGCGTTTGAGATGTGGTTGCGAACTGTCTTTTCACTTATAAAAAGTTCACCTGCAATTTCCTTCGTTGTTTTATCTTGAACCAGTAATTCAAATACTTCTCTTTCTCTCTTTGTGAGTAAAGGTTTAGATTGATACGCTTTTTCCTTCAACTGGTATAACCCTCCTTGCTTAAGCCAGAGCTGTGTATGTGTAAGTTGGGTGTTTATTTAGTCAAGATATTGTATGAACGAAATGTGCAGGTGGTGAATGAAAATGGGCTTTATTTCCTATGTTATTTTAGACTTTTATACAGTGCGTACACTCTTTTTATCCACTTACTTTCCAACGCGCCATATTTGTTCTAGCAATATACTTACAACCGTACCTACAAATAAACCATTACCGAATATATATTGCATAACAGACGGCAAGGATTGGAGTGCTCCAGACGGTAAAAACATAACGCCGCTGCCAAATAATACTGCAACGCCTAAAATCGTTACATTCCTTTCACTCATCGGCACTTGTTTTATATTATTAAATCCAATTCCAATTAACTGTACGAACGAAGCCATTAAAACAGCCGATGCGACAGCAGATGGTAAAGATGCTAAGTAACGAATAATACTTGGAAAAAGAGACATTACGACTAGTAACGCACATGCCATTAAGAACGATCGTATATACTTTTGTTTTGTTAAACGTATAAATCCTGCCGTTGCTGGTAACGGAACGACACCTACAGTTGAAAATACAGAAGAGATGATATGTGAAATCCCCCCAACCCATGTTCCATCTTTCAACTGTTTTTGTTCAATAGTCGCTTTATGAATAGTTGCTTGATTAATTGCTATAATAGCTGCCACCGTATTCGAAACTAAAATACATACCATAACGAAACTTGATACAGCCATACCTGTATTCCATTTTGGAAGTCCCCAAGCAAATATATGTGGAAGTTGCACAAAATGAGTTACTTGAGATGGGATTGTCACTTTTCCTGCAATGAGAAAAATAATCCACCCACTAATTAATCCTATTAAAACTGCATAACTTTTGACAAAGCCTTTTCCGAAATTAGATAGTATAATAACGAACAAAAATATACTAAACGCGATCATTGCTGTAAATCCGTCAATTTGAGAAATAGTAGCTGTAATCCCTAACATTCCTTTTAAAAATACACCACTTAATTGTAAACATAATAAAAGTAAAAACGTCCCTGTCACAAGCGGCGTAAATAAAAATAAAATACGTCCTATAAAACCAGTTACTCCTAATCCTATTAAAATAACACCGGAGATTATCATTCCTAATTCTAAAATTTGCAGTGTACTATGTAATTGATCCTGTCCGGCCGTTGCATAAGCAAGCACGGTAAATACACCAACCCAAGATCCAGCCGGCCCATCCGCAATTGGCAGTCTATGCCCAAGCCAGCCTTGTAAAAAAGAAGATATACCAACTACAAAAAACGTACGCTGCATTAAATAAAATATTTCTTCCGTCGTAAGATGAAATAATCCGCCAACGACAATTGGTAGTGCGATTGAATTTGCTAATAAAAATATAAACCATTGCAAAGTTCCCATAATATGATTTTGGTTATGTTGATTGTCCAAAATTTTCATCCCTTCTAGCTTTCCTATAAAAAATATACTGTAAGAATAAAAAAGAAGAGTTCTAGACTTACCATTAGAACCCCCCTCAAAATATTTAAACGATTCTTCTACACAAGATTATTTAATTCCACCTCATTTAAACTTCCAACAACAATATTTCCTTTATACACGACTAAACGTTTTTCTGTTTGACGCGCTACTGCTTCAGCAGCGCATGTCGCATTTGTCAAAACAAAACTCGCTTCATCCCCTACATTCGGCCATACTCGCTTCCCTTCATTATTTAACGTTTCTTTTCCTCCTGTAATAAAGCGAAGTGCTTTTCCTAAAGACCTTTCGTCACTCCACCCAAAACGCTCTGCTAATCGATTCGCCTTTTGAAGCATATCACCTGTTCCAAACGGTGACCAATGATCTGTAATACTATCATTTCCTAATGAAACCTTAACACCTTTTTTATCTAATAACGGAATTGGGATTACTTGTTTACCAATTGGTACCGTTGAAGTAATATCAATATTTACATTTGCGAGTCTTTCTGCCACTTCTTCAGCCTCTTTATCAGTAACACCACCAAGTCCAAGTGCATGACTAATTGTTACACGACCTTGCCATCCTGCTTCTTCTGTTAAACTTGCCAATCTCTTCATCGTAAATGTTCCAAGATTATTCGCATCATGCAAATGAATATCAACATCCGCATTAAATTCTACTGCGATATCCATAATTGTATGTAATGATTTTTCAATGTCATTATCCACTGTAGCTGGATCTACGCCTCCGACTAGATGAGCACCCATACGCATCGCATCTTTCACGAGTTGCACAGAATTACTGCGCAATAATCCATGTTGCGGAAACGCAACAATTCTACTAGACACTCGATTTTTATATGTTTCTAATGCCGCTAACGTCGCCTCCAAATTACCAAGCCCAATAATTGGATCAACATTACAATGCGTTCTAATATTCGTTGCACCATTTTGCAGTAGTAACTCTAGCATATTTTCCGCTCTATTTTGGGCAGTCGCTAATTGCTTTGGTAAAATTTTTTCTTCTTCATTAAAACGTGTAAAAATACTTTCTGCTGGCATACAAGCTTTCCAAGGACCACTATAATATGTCTTATCAATGTGAATATGCATCTCTTCGAAAGCGGGCAAAATTAATAAACGATTAGCATCAAGAATGAGTACCCCTTCCTCTTGAACAGTCCCTGCTATAATTTTTTTAATTCGTCCCTCTTCAATAAGTAAACTACATAACTCTGTTTCTGTTTTTGAAATTCTCCCCTCTTCATATGTATACCCCGATTCAAGCGTTACATTAGTCAACCAATATACCGTCATCTCTATTTCCCCACCCTTTATTAAAAGTACCTCTTACTATAATTTTAATATAAACTGAAAATTAAGACAATTAATATGACTGTTCCCTAAAAAAATGTCATACAACCTCATAGTCTCCTCATAGATTTCCATATAGAATAGAAGTATAGAGTTTGCTATAAAAAGGAGTGTATTGGAAGATGTCAAAAAGATTATGTAAATCCGAAACTGATAAAATGCTATTTGGTATATGCGGTGGTTTAGGAGAATATTTTGATATTAGCTCTACTCTCATTCGCATACTTTGGGTCATTGCAGTTTTATGTTTTGGGACGGGGTTTTTAGTTTATTTTATTTGTTTATTACTTATGCCACGCTCTTACTAATAACATTCTTTCATATATTGTATACAAAATCCCCTATAGATTTTTCTATAGGGGATTTTTTCATGAAGAATATTTCATCGTTAAATGTAATACCGCCACTTCTTCTTCTTCATTTTTATAAATATGCTTCTTATTCGCTTCAAATTGAATGGAATCAAACTCATTTAATTCATATACATCATTCTCCACTTGAATAGACACTTTCCCTTTCATTACCGTTACAAGCTCAATCGCACCTTCATGATGAGCTTCTGGTTCATATATACTATTTGATCGTAAACAAGCACGGTGCATTTCCATCCCTGTTTCTTTCGTATAACGGAACATCGTTTCTAAATGCCATGCTTGTCCTACATCTACTGCAAATCCTTCTCCACAGCGCGCAACGGCTACTGGTTCTCCAAAAACCATTAATCTAGATAAGGGAATTGATAACCCTTTCGTTATTTTCCAAATGACAGCTAGCGTCGGATTTGTTTCCCCTCTTTCGATCTTTCCTAATGTTAATTTACTAACTCCTGTTTTATGAGCTAATTCTTCTAAACTTAATTTCTGTTCATTTCGAATTTGTCTCAATAATTGTCCAACTTGTTGAATGACTTCTTTCGTTTGCATATCTTCATTTTCTTTCATATATAAAACCACCTCAAAGTATAAAATAGTTTACTTTTATTCAATTAAAGCATATCATACTATACATAATTATTTATTTTCGAAAGGAGTGCTATACTTCATGCGCGCAATTTTATTAGGTCTTTTATCATCGGCCTTTTTTTCTGCAACCTTTATTATTAATAGAGCAATGAATGTATCTGGAACGAGCTGGGCTTGGACAGCTTCCTTCCGTTTTTTATTTGCTCTCCCTATTTTATTCCTTATCGTTTTATTTCGCAAAAACTTTAGGGGATTATGGAAAGAGTTAAAAAAACATCCATTGGCGTGGATCGGATGGGGTTCTGTTGCCGGTATTGGTTTTTATTCTTTATTAAGTTTCGCAGCTGTCTTTTCTCCAGCTTGGCTCGTTGCTGGAACTTGGCAAGTTACGATTTTAGCTGGTTTACTACTATCACCACTATTTTTTGTGAAAATAGAAACAAAATCAGGTACGAAACTTGTACGTGGAAAAATTCCACTTCGTAGCTTATATGTTGCTTTATTTATTTTACTTGGTGTAATTTGTATGCAAGCAACTGCCGCAGGCCATATTACAATGACTCAGTTCATTTCAGGTTTTTTACCTGTCGTATTAGCCGCTTTCTTATATCCGTTCGGTAACCGAAAAATGATGGAGCTTGTTGGCGGACGCCTTGATACGTTCCAACGTGTATTAGGAATGGCAATTGGAAGTCTTCCTATAACAATTTTGCTTGGTGTATACGGATTTTCTACTACGGGTATTCCAACATCTAGCCAAATGCTTCAAGGATTTTTGTTAGCATTATGTTCCGGCGTTATTGCAACGATGACATTTTTCTTTGCTACTGACTTAGCAAAAGATAACCTGGCTTTACTTGGAGCTGTTGAAGCAACACAAGCTGGAACGATGGTCTTTACCGTACTTGGAGAAATTGTTTTCTTGAATGGTTCGTTTCCTGGCGGGCTTTCCCTACTTGGAATGATTATTATTATGTTAGGAATGGTTGCAAATAGTATTTTAAACCGATCTATTCCAGCCGTTAAACAGAAAAAACCAGCATAAAAAAAGAGTATGGTTCTATGAAGTGACCCCTAAAAGTTAGACACGGTTATTTCATTAGGCAGCTTGATAAAAGTGAGTCCGGTATTGTACCGGGCTCATTTTTAATTTTGCCTTAATCCGTTTCGTATTATAATAATCTATAT
>NZ_CAJCKK010000024.1:0-70270 GCF_903970865.1 Bacillus sp. ME78 | reverse complement strand
TATAGATTATTATAATACGAAACGGATTAAGGCAAAATTAAAAATGAGCCCAGTACAATACCGGACTCACTTTTATCAAGCTGCCTAATGAAATAACCGTGTCTAACTTTTAGGGGTCACTTCAATAGTCCGCTCTTTTATGATGCCTCCTTATGTTCCGTGGAATGTTTAACACTCCCCAGTCTCTTTAGTTTATTCCACCCTACCGCTACTCCTCGAAGCGATGAGAATATAGATTTAATGACAACATAAGTCATAAATTGACGATAAATAAAACGTTGTAAAATTAACCATACTAATGGTTTCGGATTTTCTTCCTCTAATTTAAATGCGAACAGAGAAGCGAGAAGATCCATTAAAAAGAATACAAAATAAAATCCTAAAACTTTTAGCGGATTACTACTAAATAGTCCTATAATCATTAATATATCTGCAAAAGGAGCAATGAATTGCAGAACATATTGGAATAACCACATGTTAGGCAGTGCAATAAACCCTAACGTTTTATGTTTTGAATTACACAACGCTTTTCGATGTTTCCAAAGACATTGAAGTGTACCATATGACCAACGATATCGCTGTTTAATGAGACTTTTCACATCCTCAGGTGATTCCGTAAAAGCATGCGCTTTTTCTTCATATACAATTCTATGCCCTTGACGTAAAAATGTAATAGTAAGATCGGTATCTTCTGCTAATGTATCTTCGCTTAAATATCCAGATTCAACTACATTCTTCTTGCGCCACGCCCCAATTGCTCCTGGAACGACTGTAATACAATTTAACTCATCAAAAGCTCTACGTTCTAAATTAAACCCTGTAATATACTCAACATGTTGCCAAGTAGTTAACAAATTCCGTCTATTCCCCACTTTGACATTACCTGAAACTGCAGCTACATTCTGATCTTCAAAGTGTCTAACCATTAAAGAAATAGCATCTTGCGCAATAATAGTATCCGCATCTAAAGTGACAATGATTTCTCCTCGCGATTGTTGAAACCCTAGGTTCATTGCCGATGATTTCCCGCCGTTTTCTTTCTGAATGAAACGAACTTTAGGGTGTTTATAAAATGTTTCTTTCATTACTTTTGACGTACCATCTGTCGATCCGTCATCCACAACAATAACTTCAAATTCTCTATAATTACTATCCAAAATTGAGTGAATCGTCTTAGCTATCACCTTTTCTTCATTATATGCCGCTATGACAACACTAACAAAAGGTTGATAGGACGAATTAATATAGCGAGATAACGTTTTTCTTTTCTGCTTCCTTGCAAAATAAATTAAGAATAAAAATCGAAAAATCCCTAATCCAATAGCAATATAAAAAATAGTTGTTAATATATGCTTAAAATATCCAGCTCCTGAAAAGACAGCTTTATTGTAAAGTAAATATTGCTTCCCCTCAGAAGAAACAGGAGGCATAATTTCATCTCGTTCTTTATTCATTAAATCTGAAATTGTTACAAAACTATATCCATGCTTTTTTAGGTCTTTAATAATGATTGGGAGCGCCTCTACTGTATGTGTACGATTCCCTCCCGCATCATGGAGAAGAATAATATTTCCCTCTCCCTTATAAATGGGATTAAGAGCACGCTTTACTAATTCATTTGTTGATGGTGTTGCCCAGTCTTCGGGATCAACTTTTTCCGCTACCATTGTATAGTTCATATTTTGTGCACGTAAAATAGGCAATATTTCATTTGATGAATCCGGGTTAGCATCCGCTTCATATGGCGGTCTAAATAAAACCGTAGAATGTCCAGTTACTTCCTGAATTAAACGTTGCGTCGTATTAAGTTCTACTTTCGTTCGTAGTAAAGACGTATCAGCTATGTTAGGATGCTTGAAAGTATGATTGCCAATTTCATGCCCTTCATCGTATATTCTTTTTACAATACTAGTATTTAGTTGTGCGTTTTCACCAAGTACAAAAAAAGCAGCTTTTATTTGATTCTCTTTTAATATATCTAAAATTTCTGGCGTATATTTCGGGTCTGGTCCATCATCAAATGTTAATACTACTTGTTTCCCATTTGGTTTTCCATATCGTTGCACTTCATATGCAGATGGTAAGGATTGATATACTTCATCTGTAAGGTAACCATCTTTGCCTACTTTAAAATCTCTCAATCCATTTTTTCTTTCATTCTCAATCTGTAAAATTTCACCTTGTCCAGAATAATTTACTTCATCTAAACTATTGATTTTATGTAATACATTAGGATTTTTTTGTGCCTCAATCGGATTTTTTAAAACTTTCCATATTGTAGGGTCTTCTGCTCCTAGTCTCCATAACGCAAATCCCTTTGCATGATTGTCCATTGCGATTTTCACTTGATTATAAAGAGTTACACCGTCTAAGAACCAAGCAGTATGTTCTTTCCCTTCTGTTTTATACCTAAAATAAGGGTTTCCACTCATTTTATCCCATTGAATTTTCATATTTGAATCATGAGCCATTGCCATAACTTCTGAGAAAGTTAAAGACTTCGCAGCTTCTTTACTATTTACTTGCCAATCATATCCATAGTTACCGAAAGCAACTATAAGCTTATTAGACGGAATATTCAGTTCTTTCAATGTATGTTGGAACCATTTATTTGAAGCAATTGCTCCTGGTTCCCCGGCTCCATAGTGCTCATCGTACATCATTACAATCATTCGATCTATTATTTTTGCTAACGCACTATAATCAAAAGCCTTATCATTAGCTGGAACATCTTGTGTAACGAGCAAATCATGTTGATGAAATTCCGTAGTAAGTTCTTTCATAAAATTTGTTAAGTTTTCTCTATCACTTTCAGGTACGGCCTCAAAGTCAATATTAATTCCTGAAAAATGATTCTTTTTAACTTGGCTTACTAAATCATTAATAAACTTTGTCTTTACATCATTTGAGGAATTCAGTAACTTATGAATTAGCCCACTATCAGGACCAGAAGCTTCCTCAGTATAGTTAGTAAGCAAAGGCATAATCTTCACTTGATTTTTTTCTGCCAACTTTACTATCTCAGGTTTTATCTCACTTCTAATCGTTAAATCTGCTTTTAAATGATACCACTCTGGTACTAACGTAGTTAAGGAATCGATATTTTCTTTTAAAGAAGCGGTACTATTTTCATCCCAATTTACATAAAAACCATACACTTCTTTAGGTTGTTTACTATCCTTCGGTGGATTCACCAAATTTTTATTATCCTTCGTTTCGGTATTTGGGTTAAATTCTTCCTTCTTTAACTGCTGATCACTAAGTTTTTGATTAATTGGTACAAGTTTAGTATCTTGTTGTACAGCGGTATTCATATTTGGAATTTCTGGTGTTGAAAAAATACTTTGAAAGAAAAAATAGAATACAACACCTACACTAACTATTGAGATACATAGAAACCAAATAAAGGCTATATTTCTCCTTCCTTTCGGATCATAAAAAACAGGTTTTTCTTTATCTTTCTCTTGTTGAATGTTTTTCTCCATTATATTTTTCACATACTCCTTCTTAATAGAACTATAAAATAATAAAGTGCAACTTTAATCAGCCCTCACCAATTGGGCATTTACAAGCAGCCCAACTCCCACCTAACTTCTTTGCCCCAGCCAAATTTTGAGATGGGAGTTTTACTGCCCACAATAGCGAGAGAAATCCTTTTAGCTTTGAAATGAATCTCTCACTTCCATATTCTATTGATTCTTCTTTTCATTCCCTTGCTGGTGGCCTCTATTTTCTTGTTGAGACCCCCTACCATTGTTCCCTTGCTCGTTTCCATCATTTTCTTTCTGAGACCCCCTACCATTGCTCCCTTGCTGATTTCCATTATTCCCTTGTTGAGATCCTCTTCCATTGTTCCCTTGCTGATTCCCATTATTTCCTTTTTGAGATTCTCTTCCGTTGTTCCCTTGCTCGTTCCCGTTATTTCCTTGTTGAGATCCTCTTCCGTTGTTCCCTTGCCCATTTCCATTATTCCCTTGTTGAGATCCTCTTCCATTGTTCTCTTGCTGCTTTCCATTATTCCCTTGTTGAGATCCTCTTCCATTATTCTCTTGCTGCTTTCCATTATTTCCTTGTTGAGATTCTCTACTGTTATTCTCCTGCTGATTCCCTCTATTTTCTTGCTGAGATTCTCTTCCATTGTTTTCTTTTATTTGCTTCGATGGCTGTTCCTCTGTTTTCTTTTGTTCTTTCTGCTCTTGCTTTTCATATTTTTTTTCGTCTACAGGAGATAAATCCATTGATGCATCAGGAGATGACTCCGGCTGTGATTGCACCTCTTCTTCATTTTCCACCGGATTAGGCGGCGTGGCAGGAGGAGTAAGCGATTTGTTTTTCTCATTCTCTTGCTTTATATAGACACCTGTGCCAATTCCAGCTTTTCTAGCATTCTCTCGTACTTGCATCGTGCTACTTTGATATTCAACTGTAATATGTTTTAACTCATATTCTTTCTTCAATTCTTTCATTGCCTTTTCTAACTGTGGTTCTAGCGCCTTGTCCTTTGCAACTGCTGTTAGCATAACTTGCTTATCATTCGTTAAATACTTATCCTCTTGGCTTTGCTGTATAATAGTACGTACTACTTCTTGCAATTGTTTATTTTCCCATTGCTTCAATTCTTTTAAAATACGCCTTCCATCATCATTACAAGCCTGTAAATCTATAACACGAAAATCCTTCGTTACGCTCACCTCTAAACTTGGATTTATATCAACTGAGACGTAAGCAAATACTTTTTCTTCTGGTTGGTTGTAGAAAAACAGCACTGCAAATAGAAAACAAGCAACAAGTATTGATGCAGGTTTTAAAAAGGAAGGGATCGAAAAATGCGATGCTTTTTGTTCTTGCTCATCAAATGAGATTTCCTCCCCAATCATGCAAGAATCCCCTTTTCTTTTACACGTAATAAACTCTCCATTTGGTGTTAAAACAACTACGCTATGCTTTTTTATATCCATCACAATTCCTTTATTCATCATGCTTTTCCCCTCTTATGTAATCCAGAATATATGTATAGTTGTTTGCAAAAATAATACACATTGCAATAATGTATTTTCTATGTCGTTCCAACGTTTTACGACTTACCCTAACACGCGGTTCAATATGTTTAAGCGGTAACTTTTTCTTTCGGAACAGCTCTTCCATCATTTCCTCTTCTTTTATAATAATTTTTACAATTTCTATTAAGTGCTCACGCGTATCACGATGCTTAGGAGATTCTTTAGCAAGCTCTGAGAATGTGATTTTAAACTCAGCTAGCACACTTTGAAAATGAAGAATTTCCTCCTTACGGTTACTATTTTCCATCTCTTTCATATACTCTGTAAGCGACACTTGCATTTCTAACATTTCCTCTTGCTCATCTTCTTTTAAAAAGACAAAGTTATGTTTAGACTCCTTACGTATATAGTCAATTACATCTCTTTTTATAAGAAGATCAGCAAACGCTAAAAAGGATTTTCCTTTTGTATATGAATACTGTTCAATTGCTTCGTTAAACGCAAACAATCCAATGCTATATTCATCATCCTGTTCTGTAATATACCGGCGGCAGACAGATGAGATTGATTTTCTAATAAAAGGCTGATACTGTACGATAAATGCTTCTTTATCTTCTTCATTATTTTGTATGTTACATACGATATCTTCTATTTTTGGTTTTCTTAAGATCTTCATTACTAAACTCAACACTTGTAATCTCCCAGCCTCCTTCAAATAGCAAAATGGCCACTACACAAGTGACCATTTAACCAGATTTTCTTGGTACTTTTCTTCGGTCTTGTTTTCTTGCTGTTAGTTATATTTTTAGAGTCTAAAGTCTTCTTAATGATTTTTCCTTTTCTCTCGGCACTACAGTTAAGTTTGTATTTTTATCTACTTTCTTATTTTCTACCGTTCGTTTTGCTTATTCTTTTTCTATTTTATCTGCAATCCTTGAATAACTCTCCTCTATATAATTGGTAATTTAATCCTTTTATTTCGAATGCCCACTTAATCTAGTAATTTTATTAATACTTCTATATTTTTTCCTAATTATTTTTCTTCTATTTATTTTTTTCACTATACATATTCGGCGGAGTACAAAGTTTTATGGGGGTCAAAAAATATTTTTATAAAAAAATATATATTTATTTCAAAAATAAAAACCATCAATTTGAAAAAGGGTAATCAAATTGATGGTTTTCTTATAATATCTATTAAATTAAGTTGGATTCTCATCATATCTAAAAAAGTACTAGCTATCCTCTGCCGATTTTCTCCATTTTCATCTTTCTTGGTTATCATAATATGTCTTATCTGCGTATTTTCTATCATTTCCTTTTAGATAAGCTAAAATTACTTTTGGATTTTTAAGTAAAGTCCAGTCTCCATATGTATCAAATCTTCTGCATGAAGTTATCATTCCATTTTTAATAGTACCGAATTTCTTATTATTTTTCTTTCCCCACTCTTTTAAACGTTTAGCGAAATCTGCATCTTCTGCCATAAACATGTTTTCATTAAATCCGTTGATTGCCATAAAGTCTTTTCTATAGCACCAAAAAATCCCTACAGATATAGCTCCGTACTTAAAAAGTAAGGGGATTATGATTAACATTGCGGAGAGAAATATTCCTAAAGATATTCTTTCAAACTTCCCATTTACCCCACCACCAATGTATGTACCTGAAGCTAAATATTTATCTACATTAGACAACATAGACTCTGTCATTATGGTATCAGCGTCTATAGTGACGATTATTTCTCCATTAGCTATTTTAGCCCCTGCATTTCGAATTTTAGATAAGTTTTTATCGTTATTTTTCAATGTAACACAATTATAAGATTTTGCTATTTCCTCTGTTTTATCTGTGCAACGATTTAAAACAACTATAACTTCCGTTTGCTCTTTATATGCCTCTGATGCCTTTGCAATTGAATCTAAACATTTTCTAATGTACTTTTCTTCATTATGCGCAGGAATTATAATAGAAAACTTCACATCTTTTTTCAAATTAACTCCTGAAGATTCGTTTGTCTCAGTCATAATATTCCCCCTTATTTTATAAGGTAAATATCTACTATACATAAATTATATTAATATTTATTAGGTTATATTATAGAAACTGACGGTAAAGAGGCTCTTACTGTCGACGTTCAAAAGCAAGACGTACAGCAAGCCCCGTTAAAACACTTGCCATAAGCCAACGCTGCACTCGTAGCCACGTTGGGCGTGTGCCAAACCATTTTGCAATTTTACTTGCTGTACATACAATTACAAGGTTAACTATAAAGCTAACAGTGATTTGCGTAAGCCCCAAAACTGCACCTTGAAAAAGCAACGATCCCTTCTCTGGATCTTCAAATTGAGGTAGAAGTGATACATACAAAATAGCAATCTTTGGATTCAGAAGATTCGTCATGAGTCCCATCAGAAATAATTTCCTTGGTGGCTCATTAGAAATCATACGAGGTTCCATAATAGATGTAGCACCCGGTTTAATCGAATTCCAGGCGAGCCAGAGCAAGTAAGCAGCACCTGCCCACTTTACTGCTTCATATACAGCGGGAACAGCAACGAATAGAACTGTAAGTCCAAACATAGTTGCGATTATATAGATTACAAATCCGAGCATGATGCCCAATAAAGAAATAAATCCCGCCATACGTCCTTGCGTAATGGAACGGGAAATGAGGTAAATCATATTAGGCCCAGGTGAACAAACCATGCTAAGCGAAACAATTGCAAAAGCTACCAATGTACTCAAACTGACCATAAACCTTCCCCCTTTATTTTACATAAAATTTCCTATTGTACATTTTATCATGATTGAGGAGAGAAAAGATTAATATAAAACGATGCAGCTAAGTAATATTATCGGATCGAATGTATTGTAATCACATACTTCTCATTCTCTTAAGTAAGGATCTAAGAGTACCCTATACATAGAGCTACTAAAACCACTACAAATAAAGCAAAACAACATGTGATATTTCGAATCCATTTTTGTATATCACCAAAATACCTTTCTATAAATATAGCGTTGATAGTAAGCATAAGAAATAAAACAAAGAAAAGCAGCGAGGTATAGGTCCATTTTTATCTTCATGGCTGGAATTATACCCCTTACCAAACTTCTAAATAAAATGTATAGCTGAGTAGTTACCTTATTTTTCAAAAAAACATTCCAATTATTTCTTTTTCACTTCTTCTACAAATTCCCATGTCTCTCCGTTATCTTTTGATTGATAAAGTGCACTACTATCGCCATTGTAGTCTCCATCTGCCCCTTGTCCAACTAACATATTAAAAACCCCATCTTTCTCATATGGCATACTAGGTGAATCAAAAGGACTTATTGTGGACTGTGTATGATCTAATTTCACTTCATGCGGCGGATATTCTACCTTTTTAAAAGATACTCCCCCATCATCTGTGCGATATAACTCTCCTTCATTACCAGAAGGCCTAATTGCTCCTAAAAACCCAAGTTTATCATTTATAAAAGTGATTCCTGATACACTACCAATCCCCCCATTAAATGGGTCTGGATTGATAACCTCCCATGTTTTCCCTTCATCACTAGTCTTGCTTAATGAATAAAAGGCGCTCCCTAATGCTTTATCTGTCATATTTAGTTTATAACCAACTTCTTTCGATAGGAAAAACTGTTCTTTTTCATTCTTTAAATCTTGTTGTTTCTTCTCTTTAAGCATATCTTCTTTTGGAGGCGTCTTTGATTTACTCCAACTTGCGTCACTTATTAAATTATATCTAGCAGGGACTAGCTCTTGCTCTTTTCCAGGGACAAATATAGATACAGTATATCCAATGATATCAGAAGCTGCTTTTTTAAGACTCTGCCCCTTACCATCCTCAGTAATATTAATAATTCCCTCTGTATTGGATCCCCAATTCCTTTTTCCATAATAAATCAACCCATACTTACTTTCATTCCATTTTTTGACCGTTTGCTTAACTGGGATCGCCTTAACCGTTTTAATTAAAGGTTCTACTAATTTATCATCATTATAATCAGGCTTTGCATATCCATCTCGTATTATAGTAATATCCTCTGATTTCTTCTTATTATAAGAGATTAAATAAGTTTCTTCTTTCCCATCAACATTTTTCCCATAAACAAATGTATCAAACGCTGTGATTGTTCCATCTGAATGAAATGTAAGATCAAAATCAGTTGCCATATACAATTTCTTTGGCAAAGGATATTTTTTATTTATATCTTCAAAAATACCTTCTACTCCAGATTTATATATATTATTATGTTTAAGTTTAACTGACCTTTCATGTTTTAACTTTTCTATAAACCATGCCAATTTGCCATTGTAATTTATTGCACTTTTATAAATCTGCATCCCATAAAATGATGTAATTGTAACAATAATGATAATAGAAATGGATCTCCATACTATTGAATTAGTTAATTTTTTAGATTTATATTCTCTATTTTTCATCACCCGCATTGTAGTAAATGCAGTTATGGATATAAAAAGTACTATACATAATAACATAATATAAATATTATAATTCATTCTTCCGTACTTACAGTATAAGGCCAACTCATAACAAAAAATCCCATATACAATTATTAGTATTGGATTTGTTACTAATGACAGAAGTATCCTTTTTGTATTTTCTCTAAATATAGAAACCACCCCTAATTACATGAATTACTGATATTAAGTATACTTTATTGTAAAGTAACAAAAAAGCTATTTAATCTTGCCGCAAAAAATACAATAGACATCTTTCTATTAAAGCCGTTTACAAATCTAGTTGTTTCATAGACAATGGATTTTTGAGTGAATACTAAAGTTGCTTCATTTATATGAATTACAAATCCAAGCATGATGCTTAATAAAAAAATAAATCCTGCCATACGCCCCTGTGTAATGGAATGA
Source organism: Bacillus sp. ME78 (assembly GCF_903970865.1). NCBI lineage: Bacteria > Bacillati > Bacillota > Bacilli > Caryophanales > Bacillaceae > Bacillus > Bacillus sp. ME78. The sequence goes on along the minus strand of NZ_CAJCKK010000024.1, from coordinate 60,367 downwards.
GAAATAAGATAAATCAAAATAGGCTCACCATACTAAGTGAAACAAGCGCAAAAGCTAGCAAAGTACTCAGGCTGACCGTAAACCTTCCTTCTTTATCTTACATAAAATTTCCTATTGTACATTTTATCATGATTGAGGAGAGAAAAGATTAATATAAACCGATGCAGCTAAGTAATAGTATCGGATCAAATGTAGTGTAATCACATATTTCTCATTCTCTTAAGTAAGGACTAAAAATAACCTATCCATAGAGCTACTAAAACCACTACGAATAAAGCAAAGCAACATGTAATATTTCGAATCCACTTTTGTATATCACCAAAATACCTTTCTATAAATATAGCGTTGATAGTAAGCATAAGAAATAAAACAATGTAAGTAAAAGATCCCAATTTATCGTTAAATTTTTCATTAGTAAATGTACTTACATGAAGGAATAGAAAAACAAACGTTACTATGAATAGCTCAAATAATCTTTTTTTATTCAATCTGCCACCACCTTACAGGAATTCCCTTTTATTCCATTTTATCAGAACATACTGTGTAGCAGTATATGAATATTATATTCATTTCAAAAAGGCCAACAATACAAGATCGTTAGCCTCTACTTTCCATATTCGCACCTTTTATCACTTTACTTCCTAACAACCGGAATCCACATTTCACCAAATACTAAGCCATTTCTCTGTCCCATCTCAACCGTTGTATTCGGTCCACCAACATAGGCAAAATCCTTTGCTTCTGGTAAAGCTTGACCGAAGGCGATGCCAGTAAGCTTATTACTTAGCTCTTTAGCCGTTTTGTCTTCCCCTTTCACTACTAAGTATTCTCCCCTCGGAAACTGAATCACTCTAGATTCTTCTTCTATTTGTGCTTCTGTCATGACACCCGCATAATACATCATTTTGTTATTCACCGCTTCGCTCACGGAAAAAATGTATTCATTTGTAGCTAAAGCTTTTAAAGTGTCCAGCCTTCCATCTTCTTTAACAGCCGACCAAAAGTCTTCCTTTTCTTTATTTATTCCAGCAAAGTCTGTGTATTCACTCTTAATTTCAGTTCCAATACCTAACACAATAAAGCTATCTTTTTCTTCTATAGTATAATTTTTCATTTGCAAAACCTGCCTCTTGTTTTATTAATCAAACGATTTATCTTTTCATCTGATACGTTTATAATACCTTTAAACCATGTCAAAAAATGATACTGTTTAGGAGACTAAAATGAAAAAAGTTGAACGGATTAATACAATTATGCGGTATATCAACAACCGCTCCCACTTTACAATTTCTGAAATCATACAAGAATTTAACATATCACGGTCGACAGCTATTAGAGACATTAGAGAAATTGAAGCTATGGGAATGCCACTTGTCACTGAAGTTGGGAGGACTGGGGGATATTTTGTTATGCACAACTCTATCCTGCCCGTTGTTCGCTTTACTGATAATGAAGTGAAAGCTCTTTTTATTGCCTTTATGGCTACGAGGAATCAACAACTTCCCTACCTAAAGAGTCGTCAATCTTTAGCCGAAAAACTACTAGGACTCATCTCAGAAACCCAGCAAGATGATCTCGTTCTTTTAAATCAACTCTTGCTTTTCCAAGGGACTAACCCTCATAATCCCGATCTACTTGAGCTTTCTGATCTCCCCCATCCTATGTTAGAAAAACTCATTCAAATCCTTCTTTTGGATAACCATTTATTGATTACTATGAAAGAAGATGAAGAAATCAAGTCTTATCCAATTTATCTATTGCACCTTTATCAAGAAAAAAGCCATTGGATCATTGAAGGGTTTGACTTAAAAAAAGAAAAGAAGATGATGTTTCCTGTCGATGATCTCATTAATATCGAACCATACACGACGAACAAAAGGCTAAATAAGAAAAAGATTTTAGAAAAACTAAGTAAGAAGGACGAAGCAATTAACCTTGTATTTGAACTTGGTCCGACAGCAATTGCCCAGTTCAAAAAATACCATCCTTTAAAAATTTCAATATCTTATACTAATCCTTACCAATCCACAGCCATTTTAAAAACTTTTATCAATATTAACAATCCCGATGAAGTGACGGAAATAATAAATTGGCTGCTTTTTCTAGGGAAGGATATTAAAATCAAAGAAATACCCGATGAAGTATTAGCAGATTTACAAAAACGAGTGTGCTTATACATCCCATAAGCAGTGAGCCTCAAATATTAAGCTTTATCACTGGATAATTATCCTATTTTTAAATACCATTTCATTTACTACAATGAGAGCATGATAAATAATAAAAGCACGGAAAATCTCCCGTGCTTTTCTAAATATATATTATTCCTGAAGGTTTCGTTTATCACGTTTCTTACCCTAACTGACGTTTAAATGCTTTACTGGCGAAAAAGTAAGAGATGACCATTATACCTACGCACCAAGCGAGCGCAATCCAAATATCGTTACCAACAGTTCCTTCATATAAAAGAGCACGAATCGCATTCACGATTGAAGTTACAGGCTGATTCTCCGCAAACACACGAACAATTTTTGGCATCGTTTCGGTAGGTACAAAGGCCGAACTAATAAATGGAAGAAAAACTAGCGGGTACGAGTAAGCAGTCGCCCCTTCCATAGACCTCGCTTTCAATCCTGGAATGATAGCTAGCCATGTTAGCGCCAGCGTAAACATCCCAAGTATCCCAGCTACCGCGAGCCAATCTAGAATATTAGCACTGGAACGAAAGCCCATTAAGAGTGCAACAAGAATAACCACCCCGATAGTAAGTACATTAGCAACTAGAGAGGTTAAAACGTGAGCCCACAATATGGATGAGCGCTTAATAGGCATCGTAATGAAACGTGCCATCAGCCCACTCTTTACATCCGTAAAGAGTCGCACGGAAGTGTAAGCTACACCGGATGCGATAGCCATTAGCAAAATTCCCGGCAATAAATAATTAACGTAGTTTTCCGTTCCAGTTTTTATTGCGCCGCCAAACACGTAGACAAATAATAGCATCATCATAATCGGTGTAATCGCTACTGTAATAATTGTATCCGGACTGCGCATAATGTTACGCATTAAACGACCTAGTAATACACCTGTTTTACTTTTCATTTACATCTCCTCCTTTTTGCCAATGATCGAAAGGAATATTTCTTCCAATGTCGGTTGCTTCTCGATATACTCCACTTTTGCTGGCGGGAACATCTCTTTTAGTTCAGCAAGAGTACCTGTCGTAATAATTTTTCCGCCATGCAAAATAGCGATACGGTCTGCCAGTTGTTCTGCTTCTTCCAAGTACTGAGTCGTAAGCAAAATCGTTGTGCCGCTACCGGCAAGTTCCTTGACTGTATCCCACACTTCGATTCGCGCTTCAGGATCAAGTCCAGTCGTTGGTTCGTCAAGAAAAATAACTGCTGGCGCCCCAATTAAACTCATCGCGACATCAAGCCGGCGCTTCATCCCGCCTGAATACTGATCTGCCCTTTGGTTTGCCGCATCAGTCAGGCTAAATCTTGCAAGTAGATTGTCAGCAACTTGAGCGGGATTGGAAACACCACGTAATTTGGCGATCACTATCAAGTTTTCCCTCCCTGTCAGCATACCGTCTAAAGCTGCGAACTGCCCTGTCAAACTGATACTTTGACGAACATGGTCTGGTTGACGCTGTACATCAAATCCGCAAATACTTACTTCACCGCTATCTTGCTTCATTAGCGTCGAAAGGATGTTAACCGTTGTCGTCTTTCCAGCTCCATTTGAGCCTAGCAGCGCGAAAATTTCTCCACGCTGCACCTCAAAATCTACCCCTTTTAAAACTTCCTTGTCTTTAAAGGATTTTTTCAAGCCTTTTACAGAAATCGCTGCATGACTCATACTTTTTTCCTCCCTATAAAAATGTTTTGCGAAGACTATTTATTTACCTCTATCTATTTAGTATCACTGATATTCTGTATTACTTAGTACCGAGTTAAAAATATAACTGAATAGCTATGATGGCAATTCATATGTGTAACCAGCTAATCAGTCGGTACTACTTATTCCATTTATTTTTTTCTCAATTTCTTCATAATACTTTCATTCAAATCTTCACGATACTTGGAGACGTAAGTTTTAGCATTTGCCACTAGTTCGTCAGCAAAGGAAGCCACGTCATCCCCAGTAATGTCAAGCACTTGTCTTCCTTCCGCTGCACCCGCTTCGAACAAATCGATTAATTCATACTGTATGTGTAACATATCCATCCCGTTACCCGCTGAAAAATTCCACATGTAGTTTTGAATTTTCTTAAATACAAATTGGTAGTCCTCTGGCAGAGCCTCAACTCGTGCCATCATCATTTTGTACTCTTTTTTATCACCAATTAACTTTTTGAACATTTCTAACATCTTATTTTCCTCCTTTTTTATAAAACCGAACAAGAAATTCTCAAAATATCGGCCGGAACATTTTATCTTATGAACCTATTTTGACTTCAAGACGTTAATTTTTGACGATACAAAATCCCATTTTTTCCAAAACAATTCAAGCTCCTGGCGGCCTTCTTCATTTAATGAATAAAACTTACGAGGCGGTCCCATATCTGATGGTTTCTTTTCAATATTCACAAGCTTTTTCTTCTCTAATCGTACGAGGATGGTATACACCGTACCTTCCACAACTTCGGTAAACCCAAGATCATTCAGGTGACGGGTAATCTCATAGCCATACGTTTCACGGCGACTAATGATTTCCAGTACACACCCTTCCAGTGAACCTTTCAGCATTTCAGTTAAATTTTCCATGTCCTGATCCTCCTTTACCCCCTATTCTGTCTGACTTATATTCAGTATCACAGAGTACTAAGGCGAATTTTTTACTGAACAGTTTTTGTGAATCCGAACTATTCAGTATCACTTATTACATCTACATTGTATGACTAAGTAGTTATGGATGTCAACTTTATTTTCAAAAAAATTAAAAATCCGCTTTACCCTAACCGGATACAGCCTACTTTTTTTGTTGTAAGGACCATCACACTAGCAAAACAGAACTGATTCAAAGTGTAATTTAAATCAGCTCTGTTTTATTGTTTTTATACCGATATATCTTGTTTTTTCACGATACAAATTGTTTCTCACTACCATTCCCATTGTATATAAAGCATAAAGGCAAGTGCGGTCAGAGAAAATTTCCAGAGATTATCCGTACATGATACGAGCCCCTAAAATACAATTCTGTTAGAAATCTGTTCTCTATATTCTCTTTTATTTTATTTCTGATAGTTGATTAGCAACACTATCTAAAAATTTTTCTACCTTTTCTTTTGATGTATCCGGCGCATGATAACCGATCGTAAATGTAAGCCTTCCATTATAAGAGCTTGCTCCCATTGAAAAGAATGGTGCATACATAATAGGTGATGCCATATACCCGTCCTCAGCTTGAATTTGACCAAACTGAATAGGTTCCTCAGCAATCACTCCCAAATTTGTCAGTAATGGCAACGCCATCCCCATCTGTACAGCCTGTTCATATTGCTGATTATACATTTCCTTCACTGTAGATAGCTTCATTTCTGCCAGTAACTCCATTCCTGCTGCTGAAGAAAGACCTGGATTTTGAGACTTTATTTTATCCATTGATTGTTTAACTCGAACAAGAGTCTGCTTAAATGTTTCATCGTCTTCCATTTTAATCACTGGCATTTCCATACCGGATAAGTTGCAAATAGCACCAGTTGTATTATTAGGCAGATATCGACGTAAATCAATTGTCAAACCAATCATTTTTTCTGCAGTACGAGGTTCTGCATACACAGTGAAATGTGATAAAACTCGGAAGTAAGCAGTCATGATTACATCATTCAAGGTAACCTGTTGTGCTTTTGTCCATTGGGTTAAACGTAGAGTTTGCTTATGGCTCAATCGCCGTACGGACATTTGGGGAAATTTATTTTTGTTAGGTTGAGATGGAAAAGACCATAACGATGCCTGTTGTTCTTGGTTAGGACGATACGCACTTTTTATGTCCGATATTCCAGCGTATTTGAATACATGTGATTGATCTCGACAACTCTCATTTCCCTCATCAAATTCCTTTATAATTTGCTTCTTAGACCGTCCCAATGAAAGGTGAGTATATATTGTTCCAAGCAATTTTATATATTCCTTGACTCCTGCACCATCTGAACATAGATGAGACAATTTCACAACTAAAATATCTATTGTAGTGCCCCGTAATAATTTCGTTTGAACCATAGGCCCCTGAATACGATCACCAGGTTCCTTAATAAAATCTATTGCCATTATTTCAAGTTCTTGATTATTTCCTTCTGCAAAAAAGCAAATAGATGAGTTAGTGTCAGATGAATGTTCCTCCCAGTAAGGAATATCATTTTCTACAAACCGGCTGTTCAAAACTGGTTGCAATTGCAACGTTATCCTTACTGATTCTTCAAGTATTTCCTTGGATATACCTACAGGAAAATAAAGAACTGCATTAATTTGTTGATCTGCAGAATAAAGACCTAATACATAATTCATTCGATCTTGTGGTGTTACTGAATACTTTCTTTTCTCCATAATTCCGTCCCCCTTTAGGACTTTTTGTATAACCCTATTTTCCATATGCTTGTAATTTTTCTAGTCATTTTTCTTCAAGAGCTAATAACGCTTATTTTTCGAATTTTTAACGAAATCATCTTCTCCGTATTGGTTTCATTCTTTTTACAGGTGATATATTCATTATTTTATTGTTATCAACACTGCCTAACCTTACAATAAAACCAAACGAAAATAAATTAAGTTTACATATACATAAACATTTTATTATAACGTCTATAAATTATCAATACAGCAAATAATTCATTTTTATGTCTGTCAATAAAAAACAATATATTCAAGGTCCACTTCATAATAAAAGATTGATGTGCATGTAAATGTACCCATATCACTTTCAAAATAAGAATGAGAATTTTTTCAACAAAAATAAGATGCAGTTATTGATTTTACAGTAAAAAAAGCCCCTCCATTTTGAAAATGCGCAATCAAAATGAGTAGGGCTATTTCCAATTTAAATTTTATAAAAGAATGATTATCATAAATAATATTTTACTTTTTAGTCTACCTTATTATTTTCAATCCATTTTCCTAATAAATGAATGGATTTTATTCCTATAATTTAAGGTGGTATCGTTGGTTTTTAAAAATAGAAAGCTTATTTTCAAATCAAATGAAAAAGAGGTAAAATTATAGATATTCATGTAGAAATTTCGTTTTGGGGATACTTAAAAACTTAAGGTGATGGGCATGTGGTGTTATACTTTAAAAGCTCTATAAATTTTATAGATATAGCGATTTTCTTTATTAATAATCATTTGTATGTGCGTTTACTCACACACATACAAATGATTTATAAAGCCACAATTAAGTGAAAACATCTTTTCCGTTACGATAACATCATAGCCATGTCTTCTGCTGCATTTGTAATTAGTTTTAAACCAAATGTTTCTTGTAATACATCAAGCACGCCAGGTGAAATAAATTCAGGAGCCTTTGGACCGATGCGAATATCTTGAATTCCAAGACTAAATAGCCCGAGTAAAATGGCAACCGCTTTTTGTTCAAACCATGATAGCACAATACTTACTGGCAATTCATTCACTTCACATTGGAAAGCATCAGCTAATGCAGCTGCTATTTTCACTGTAGAAATGGAATTATTACATTGTCCTAAGTCGATGTAGCGCGGAATCTCGGTACCAGGTACAACACCGTAATCCACATCATTAAAGCGGAATTTCCCGCAAGAAGTTGTTAAAATAACTGTTTCTGACGGAAGTGACGTTGCTAATTCACGATAATATTCTCCACCTTTTCCCGGTGCATCACAACCGGCAATAACAAAGAAACGCTTTATCTTCCCCTCTTTTACTGCATTAATAATTTCCGGAGCTAATGATAATACTGTATTATGATGAAACCCTGTTACTAACTGTTCATCCGACTCCATATGTACTTCTGAAAGTTCTAGTGCTTTTTGAATCAATGGTGTAAAATCATCATTTTCAATTTTTTGTACACCCTCTAAACCTGCAATGTCATATGAAAAGAATCGATCAGAGTATGATCCTTTAATTGGCATAACACAGTTCGTTGTAGCTAATATGGCACCAGTAAATTTTTCAAAAAGGCGTCTTTGATCATACCATGCCTTACCGATGTTTCCTTTTAAATGTTTATATTTTTTCAGTTGCGGGTATCCGTGTGCTGGTAGCATTTCAGAATGCGTATAAATATTAATGTCTTTTCCTTCTGTTTGCTTTAATAGTTCTTCTAATGCAAATAAATTATGGCCCGTAACTACAATTGCTTTACCTTCTACACGATTTTGTGTAATTTGTACAGGTTCTGGCACACCAAAATGATTCGTATGTGCCTCATCTAATAATTCCATCACCCGTAAAGCTGATTTCCCCACTTTCATAGCCATATCAATATGCTCTTGTTCGTTAAAATTAGAATTTGTTAATGTCATATATAAAGCTTCTTGTGTTGTAGCATCTACAAATCCATCCGTATACCCTAGCTGAGCAGCATGTGTGCGATAAGCTGCAATTCCTTTTAGCCCAAACACAATCGTATCTTGTAGACTCGCAATCGTTTCATTCTTGCCACAAACACCCATTACTTTACATCCGCCTGTTGGCGTTTGTTCACATTGATAACAAAACATATCATCCCACCCTCTCCCAATCATTCATTACACCTTAAGCATAATACCCATTGAAAAAAAGTGATGTGATATCAATCACAATAATATATAAAGATTTGTGACAGTTCATATTGTTGACATAATACTTTTATTGACATCCAAAAAATATACATTAGTGTGCACACATCTTTCGATACTTTTAAATAGCTAAATAATTAATTTGGAGAAATATATACAACAAAAAAATTTTTTTGAATCCCTTATACAAATAATTGCAATTCATCTCATATGAAAATAGCGTATTTTTTATTTTAAGGAACTATCATTTTTTTATTAAAGCCTTCATTGTAAACCTCTTTATTTACAATACATTTACACTATCTTAACATTACTTACATTATTTATATGATATATTTATATAGAAGCTACTTAAGAAATTTCATATACATTTTATCTTTATGATCTCTAATCTAATCAATAAAAAGATCATGTTATATTTTTATAACAGGGGTGAATTACGATGACTGAAACTTTAAAAACACTTATAATGCTTGATGCTACTTACGTTGTTATTGCAATTATGACAGTACTAGTATTTGTATACTTGGAATTAAAATCTCAGTAATATATGCTGACGTAATCGACAGATTCAGCATTTAAATATAGTTAGAAGAAAGAAAGGAGAAAATTATTTCTCCTTTCTTTTGTATTTCTACAATTTCTTATTTTAATAAATCCAATGTATGTAAAAGTAATCCCTTGTCTCCTACTTCTCCATGACCAGGTACTACCGAATTTATATTTCCATATCGCTTCAGCACATTCTCAATCGATGTAGACCATTCATTTACATACGCATCCGCAACATTTCCTAAATCTTTAGCTTCCGCAGATTTTACTAAACAGCCTCCAGCTAAAATTTGATATTGTGGCAACCAAACAACAATATTATCTTCTGTATGTCCTTTCCCTGGATAGAACGTTTCTACTTTTGTATTACCAAACTTCAAACTCGTAATTATTTGTAAATCTCCAAGCGGCTCTTCATATCCACTGTTCTTTGCTAGTTCTGCGGTTAATGCTGTACTATGCGCTTTAACTCCTTTTTCTTTCAACGCTGTTATTCCGCCAATTCGATCAGCGTGCGCATGTGTAATAATGACATCCGTTACGCGCTTCTGAAATTTCTTTTCTACCATTTCTATTAGTTCCTTCGTTAATTTGTCATCCCAAGAAGAATCAACAAGTACTAACCCTTTAGAAGTATTAAGAACTAGACCGTTCGAAGGAACTGCTTCTCCATTAAAATAACCTAACTCCGTATGAACCCATACATTCTTGTTTAACTGAGATATTGAAATGGTTCCCGTCTCATTTTTGATTACTGTTTGCTCTACCTTTTGTGATGCTTGTACAGAAGAAATTGTGCTAACAAATTGAATTGTTCCTAGTAAACCTACACATAATCCTACTTTTAACAACGTATTCTTTTTCATGTCATCAACCCTTTCTTTCAAGCTAAATAGTTATTACCTATATTAGACAATTTATCTCAAATGTTTGTTCCATCTTCATTTGCATACTTTTATGTAATTAACAAAAAAGCGTACAAAATTTTGTACGCTTTAAAACTTAATCTTTCATTCCATAACTCTCAAACTCTTCCTCATTCCCATAAAATACATTCAAATCAATATGCTTTTCTTTTCCATTATAACCGCTTAATCTCCCGCGGTTCGTGTATTGCCAAAACGTCCATTTTCTCTCATCAGATAAACTCGGTTTTGTAAGAACACTACGAATCCATATATTACATTTTGGATACGCATCCTTTATATATAAATCATACGCCTCTTGCGTTGCATACAATATTACTTTCTTATCGTAATGTTTTTCTAGCATTTCAATCATAACCGACAACTCTTTCGTAACATCTTCACGCTTAGGGGGATTATCTTTTTTGTTAGCGTAAAACTCAACATCAATCACGGGTGGCAGTGCTTGTTTATATTTTGGAACAGTTCGTATAAATTGTTCTGCTTGTGTTTCACCCTTACTATCGAAACTAAAAAAATGATACGCTCCGATGCGCATATCTGTCTTATTCGCATTCCTCCAATTTTTCGAAAAGTACTCATCCACAAACGAACTTCCTTCAGTCGCCTTTATAAACGCAAACTTCATATTTTGCTTTTCCAACTCTCTCCAATCTATATCCCCTTGATACGACGCAACATCTACACCTTTTATTTCATACTTATCCGCACTTATTTGATTCGGAATGAATATACCCTGAAAAACTAAGTAAGCGACAACACTCATTACACTAATTAAGGTAAAGATTCCTCCTATAAAAAGCTTCCTTTTCACTCGTATCCCCCTTCTTTACACATTAATATTCCACTTACCATTCACGTTTTTTATTTATCCTCATTTTTTCTTCAAATGCCTTCTCCAAATCAATTTCTAACTTATTTGCTAAATCACATACATTCCAAATGACATCAAACATTTCTAAACCAATCTCTCTTTTCGAATCTTGTATTTTATCACGCTTTAATATAACTTCTGCTAATTCACCTAATTCCGCCATCGTATATATCGTACGCTCTTCAATTGTTGTATCTTGAAATCCTTTTTCTTTACTGAAATTTGATACATACCTCTGAAACTCCACAATATTCATACTTAATCTCCCCTCATTACCAATACTCCATTTTTCTATTACACTTAAAACCCAAATTATATTTTGTTAAATTATAACATTCGGACTATAATTTATTTATAGCCCATTAACGGAGGTGTTTGCAATGACTCTCTTCGCTTCACCAACATTATTTATAGTAGCAATCATTTCATTTGCACTAGCTTATTTCATCGGAGTAAAGCAGTACACTTGGCTCTTATCAGGATTCAACGAACGCCACGTGCCTGATAAAGTGAAACTATCAAAAATAGTAGGTCTTTATAATTTAATTGCTGGTGTCATTGCGACAATCGGTAGTGTCTTCACTACGCCTAATGTCACAATCGTTATTCCTATCACTCTAATTGGACACTTTATAATCGCGGCTTATGTAAATACACGCATGGTGCAGTAAAAAAGATCACCCAAATGGATGATCTTGTTTATAATTTATCAACATATTGCTTCGCTTCTAGTAAGGAAAAACCAAAAGCTTCTCTTACTCTCTTAACTGCTGTAATTTTTTTGCCTTCTTCTACAAGCTGGCGTAGTTCTTTATTAATTTCAGGTTCTCTTTCTATAATTCCCATTTCTTTCGTAATTAATTGTAATCTATCTTCAATTCTCTTTAAACGCGCATCATTTTTCTTTTCAATTGTAGTTAATTTTTCAGCGATATAAATGAAACCAACAGCTACTATCAGTATAACCATCCAGAATTCCATGAATGTTCCCCCTTACTAACTTTCATTTGCTTTATCCCACTAACTTATGTAAATTTTACCACATTAAACATTTAATGTATAATATCACTATATCAAACTGTTAATAAAACCTATTATTTTAGGGGGACACTTTATGAAAAGATTTTTAAATACGTTACTTCAATTTGTAGTTCTTTCAATCGTGCTACATTTGTTATTTGATATAGTTGGTTGGCTTGTTTTCAATGCACCAATTAAAAACAAACAAATCATCATTTCTTTAATAACAATCTCATGGGTTATGTACATGTACCGAGACAAATTTTTTCAAAAGTTCACTTCAAACTAACTAAAAAAGAAAACACTTCATTGGTGAGGTTGTAAAAACGTTATCCTTATAATGAAAATAAAGAAGCTGTTCCTTCCAGCTTCTTTATCTATATAACATTTTTCGCAACAATTTTTATATGTTCTGGTGCGATAATCTCCGTTATACTTTCTTGGAAATCTTCCCGCAACATTTCTTCCAAATGTTCTAACTGCACTTCAACATGAGTGCATTCTAAATTATGTATATTTAACAGTGCATAATGATCTTTTTTCTTAATTACTAAATATTGATTTTCCTCTGTCACAAGTACAGAACCTAATCGGACTCCTAGTAAGCGTTGATCATCAAACTTCATAATTACTTCTCCTTTCTGCTTTAAAAATGTAATGACTACAAAAACCAATTTAAGGAAATAAATCCTATATTGACTATATCACACTTTAGTAAAATATAAATATCATATTTCCTTTTACTAAAAACCCCCTATTCTTTCATATATTTCGATACAAAAAACTTTCTCAACATAAAATTAGAATTTTCAGCTTTTATTCTTATGAAAATCAATTATAATAAAGTTAATAAATGTTTGACCTCTCCTAATTCATGTACATATGGATGATCAGTAGTCGCTGCTACTGATCTATTTTTTTGATTTCAGAAAGCAAATATGCTGCATCCTTTCCTACACCACAAATAAGTGCAGAACCCCTTTGAGACTGCCACGGCAATCCGATATAATACAATCCTTTTACTGGACTTATTCCCTTTATATGATTAGGAAATCCTTTCTCATTCACTGCTTGTTCAATTTCAATCCAATTATAATTTTGAACAAAACCAGTTGACCATATAACGCTTTCTGCACTATATGTTTCACCGTTCTGAAACATAATGTTATTTTCTGATGCACTTACTACTTTTTCCTGTAGTTGTATTGCTCCATTACGAATAAGTTTCTTACCTTCAAAACCGAAAATAGGGTCCTTTCTCTTCTGAAACCATCTTCCCCTCTTTGTATTTATTTCAGCGTACAATAAACCCACTTTTTCTAGCAGATTAAAAATACTTTTTCCAAAAAGTTGTAACGGTAAAAACGTTAAAGGATGACTAATAGACACCGTAACTTCATGAGTCTTTGCCAGTTCTACTGCAATTTGCATTCCTGAATTCCCACCACCTACTACTAGTACTTTTCCCTTAGGAATTTGTGATGGTGATTTATATTGTGATGAATGTATTTGAAAAATATGTGATGATAGATTTGCTGAAACTGAGGGAATAAACGGTTGCTGAAAAGCACCTGATGCGATAATAACTTTTTTCGTTTGTAAAATTTCTGTAGGAGTGTGTAATTCAAATATTTCTTTTTCTTTCTTTATTTTTAGAACTTCCGTTTGTAATTGTACCGGTAATTGAAAATGTCTTGCATATTCTTCTAAATAAGTTGCAATTTCATCTTTATATGGAAATTCATTTTTTTCACCTATTAACGCCATACCCGGCAAGCTACTGTAAGACCTTGGGGTAAAAAGCTGCAAAGAATCATATCGATTTCTCCATGAATCACCAACTCGTTTTCTTGCCTCAAGTAATAAAAAATTATACCCTTCTTGCTTCAAGTAATATCCCATTGTTAATCCAGCTTGACCCGCCCCAATAATAATTAGATCTTTCATTCTAATCCCTCCTCTTCTTAAACACATGAATACTTGTTCATATATTCATACGTTTCCATAATCATAACATTTTCTTTTTATATGATTCAATATCTACTCAAAATAAAAAAGAGCAGTTCACTGCTCTATGAACTACTCTTCATTCCATTTCTACAATTTTTCCTCGTATAGTGTAATTCTATTTGAAAACGGATCAATTACAGTTAATTCAATTGTACCCCAAGGTGTTTTTTCTATATTCGGCTTCGAATAAGCATATTCTTTACTTAATACTACAGAATGATAATCCTTTACATCATCTATTTTGATCCGAATCGCACCACCTGGTGAGGCATCACCATGATGTTCTGATAAATGTATCACAGCATCCTGTAACGAAATTTGCAAATATAATGGCATATTTTCCTCATACCGATGTTCCCAATCCAGTTTAAATCCTAAAAAACCTAAGTAAAATAGTTTTGCTTTTTCAATATCAAAAATTCTAAATATAGGTGTTATCATTTATACTCTCCTCCTATTTATAAACATCTGCTGCCAATTCTCTCAAAACTTCCACGTTTACTACTTCAAAACAACCATCATTCTTCTTTATTATCTCTTTATCACAAAAAACATTTAATGTGCGCAACAAATGCCGATAGCTCGTTCCTAACAATTCCGCTGTTTCCGTTAAATTCCCACTAAATACAATTCTATTTTCATGCTGAACTGCTCGTTCCCCTGCTGCTAACATGTAACTCGCTAGTCTATTTTCAAGTGGATACAATAAATTAATTGTACTGTTTTTGGAAAGTCGGTTTAATTTATGTGCTAATGATCCGCAAATACATCTTAAAAATTTCGCATCATGAAATAGCTTATTTCTCACTTTTCCTAAAGGTAACCCCACACAATACGAATCTGCCATCACTTGTACGTTTGAAGTGATTCTTTGAGAATGAATTAACTCCACATCTCCAAGTAACTGCAAACTATCGTAAAAACATAATAATACCGATTTTCCGTTACTTAATGTGTTAAACGCTTTCGCTTTTCCTTCAACAAAGAAATATAAATAATCTATCTCTTCATTTTCTCTACAAATAAACTCATTCTTCTTAAAAAATATAAGCTCCATATATGGTTTCATATTATTAGTAAAAAATGAATCAATGTTATTTTGCTTTATATACTCTGCCAATTTAATTGAATTACATATTTTCTTCATAGTCCCCCACCTTTACAACTCATCCCCATTGTAATCAAAATTTTCTTCTTCCACTATGACATATGTCATAACAATACACAATTTCAGCATGATACAGTCATTACAAATATGAAATATAAAGGGGATATTACATTGTATAACTTTCTTTCTGTCTTTATTGGTGTGCTCATCGCCGTTATGCTTCCATTGAATGGAATTTTATCCGAGTTAATTGGGAAGTATACAGCCAGTGTTGTCATTCACCTTGTCGGTTTAATTGCAGTTATTTTCGTTTTAATCTTAAACAAACATAAAATTCATTTCGATAAAGGTATTTCACTTTTTTTATATAGCGCTGGGGCGATTGGAGTATTCACTGTTCTTTTTAACAATATAAGTTTCTCCGTCCTTGGTGCCTCTATTACGATCGCATTAAGTTTACTCGGTCAATCCATTGCTTCCATCGTTATTGATCATTTCGGTTTATTAGGAATGAAAGTTGCAAAGTTTGAAAAGAAAAAACTAGTTGGATTATGTTTCATCTCTTCTGGAATTATAATCATGACAATTTATTAATGGGGGCAAGAAAATGTTATATATTACGATCGCTATTTTAGCTGGTGTTTCTATCGTTGTTGCTAGAATTATTAACGCGAATTTAGCAAAGGAAATTGGAAACTGGGAAGGCACGTTTTTCAATTATATTACTGGATTATTTTTCTCTATGTTATTTTTAATTTTCAGTTCAGATTCATTGTATATCCCTATTCATAAGTTGCAATCTATTCCTATCGCCGTATACTTAGGCGGATTAGTAGGAGTTATCGTTATTTCATTATCCAACTATATTACTCCTAAAATATCAGCCTTTTATTTAACATTACTCATCTTTATCGGACAATTATTTGCGGGGACTATTATTGATTTCTTCCTGACAAATGAACTCTCAATTGGTAAAGTTATCGGTGGCATTTTCGTATTAATTGGGCTCACTTACAATTTACTCATAGATCGCCCGATAAAAACTGTGAAGCATAACCAAGTTCAACTATAATACTTTACGCTTACCTATCATATATTAATAGAAAAGCTCTTCACACGAAGTAATAGAGAGGAGAAAATCCTATTAAAAAAATTATTTTATTGCTAGGTAGCATATTAATTATTTCTGGAATTGCATGGTTTATAAACTCGGGAAAATCTATTCAAGATCTCTATACTGCAAATAAACCGAAAAAGAAAGCTACTATTATTTCAAGCTCGCGAGATCCAAATGAGCCCCCTGTTTTTTTAGGAAAACAGGAAATAAAAGATATACATGTAGAATCAATTAAAACAAAACAGGATATCTTTCTCACAAAAACAGATGAATTAAAAACGTTTATTAACAGTATGAATACCGCAAAAAAAGGTAAATTAACATTAGATGAAGAAGGATCAGACTTAATAGATTGTGATATGTGGATTACTTTCGAGGATGGAACTTATAAAAAATATTTCATATGGGTAGTTGATCATCACAGCAGCGAAGTGATGATTGCTCAGCAAGATACTCCTGATGATGTAAACCTTACGTACTATCAGTTAAACGAAGATAGTTCAAAAAAAGTTTATAATTTATTTAAAAAAATTTTTTAAACGAAAAAGTCATGAGCACGTAAGCTCATGACTTTTTGCATTATATATATTCAGGGAACACTTTACATCCCTTTTCCTGTTCTATATCATGACCAAAGAAAATAATTGGCTTCTCTTTCATCACAACTTCTTTTAAACGTTTAATTGAAGATAAAGCTAATTCCGAATCAAATCCCGCGAACGGCACTTCATCTTCAAAATTTTCTTTCGTATAAGATGCATCAATCGTTAATAATACAGGACCGGATTTTTCTGTCTCAATTAATAGCGACTGATGGCCTGGAGAATGACCTGGCGTATACAATAATTGAACACCTGGTACCACTTCATAATCCCCTTCAATAATTTTATAGTTCAAATGCGGTAATATACATTCTTTCATATATTCTTCTCTATGAAGTGCTGCCTCATATTCCGTTCGTTGCACAATAATCGGTGTATTTGTAAAAGCACCGTTTCCTCCTGCATGATCAAAATGTAAGTGAGAACTAATAATATATAAAAGGTCGTCCGGCTCATACCCTACACGCTTTAATATATTCACGATTCTATCTTCTTCAGTCATTTTCGGTAAAATCTGTCCTTCAACAAATGTACCGTTAAAAAGCCCTTCATTATTAACTGCACTTTCTGGCATACCTGTATCTACTAAAATAGGCCCCTCTTCTGTCTCCAAAAGATAACACCATACAGGTAAGTTCAATAAATTCCCCGGCGCGAGTGTACTATTAACAGAAGAATGATCTAACATACAACGACCTGCTGGGATGAAATAAAGTTTCTTTACTGTCATTATGTATCCACCTTTACATTTAGTTTTGGATAAAGTAATACAGTAAAAAATTCTTCTTTTTAGAAATAAACTCCTTCTAGACTATCAGTACAGCTTACATAAAAATGAAACATTAACACCGATTAACGCTGAAAACTTAAAGAAAGCACATGCACTACTTGAAAGCGGGCACACCATTGGAAAAATCGTATTAGAGAAATTTTAATCATGATAGTGACAGATAGTATGTAAAATTATATTAACGATTTTTCGAATATATCTATCATAACGTACAATATATCAACGATTTTTCAAATATATCTATCACAAATCAAATTATATCAACGATTCGTCAAGGTATATCGATTTATCGACAAATAGCAACAATAAGAAAAGGCTGTTCCAGATGAACAGCCTTTTCTTTATTTACTTGAAATCTCTTTATTATTTTGAACGTCTAACGGAGCTCGCTTCCCTATTCCGAAAGCATAGAAACTAATTGTAACGATAGCTAAGAAAACAATACCTACAACTAGTGAAATGCGCGTATCGTCGTTAAACCACATACCGATTAATACCATAATTAAAAAGGCAATTGTTAAATAGTTTGTTACAGGAGCAAATGGCATTTTGAACGGATGATCTTTCATCTCTGCTCCCTTTTCTTTTCTAAAATTAATTTGACTAATTAAAATGACAAACCATGGTACCATACCAGGGAGTACACTCGCGCTATATACATATACGAATAAATTTTTCGGTGCGATGTAACTTAAAACAACACCAACCGCCAGACCGATAATTACGCCAACTGTACCGAATAAAGGTACACCATTTCCAGAAAGTTTCGTGAAATATTTCGGTGCTTGTCCATTTACACCTAACGTATAAAGCATACGTCCAGCACTATAAATACCACTATTACAACCAGACATTGCCGCTGTAATTACAACGAAGTTAATAAGTCCAGCTGCTGCCGTAATACCAACTTTCGCAAAAGTCGCTACGAACGGGCTACCAATTGTACTTAATTGATCCCACGGATATACAGTTACAATAACAAAAATAGCACCAATATAGAATATTAAAATACGCCAAATTGTACTTTGAATCGCTCTTGTAAGTGTCTTCTTCGGATTTTTCGCTTCGCCAGCAGTAATTCCGATTAATTCCACACCTTGATACGCTCCAACTACAAGTGATAATGCAAAGAAGAATCCTGAAAAACCACCTGTAAAGAAACCGCCATTTGACCAAAGATTAGATATGCCAATCGCTTCTCCACCGTTACCAATTCCAAAGAAAATAAGACCAAATCCCGCAATAATCATTAATAGAATCGTAACGATTTTAATCATCGCAAACCAAAATTCAAATTCACCAAATGACTTAACAGAAATTAAGTTAGCTGCGCCAAGAATGACCATTGCGATTATACCTGGTATCCAAGCTGGTAAGTCCGGGAACCAATATTGCATATACGCTCCAACCGCGATAATTTCTGACATCCCAACAATAACCCACTGGAACCAGTTACTCCAAGCTGTCATATAACCAGCTAGCGGATGAATATACTTATGACCGAACGTCGCAAATGAGCCTGTACTTGGCTCCATATACAACATTTCTCCCATGGCACGCATGATGAAGAAGATGAAAATACCTGCAATTGCATAAGCAAGCATTACTGACGGACCTGTCCATTTAATTGTGCTGGCTGACCCCATAAACAAACCAACACCAATCGTTCCGCCTAAAGCAATCATTTGAATATGACGTGCTTCTAAACCTCTTTTCAATTCTTTGTTTGCCACTTCACTTCCCCCTCTTAGATGATTCATAGCCGCATTTAAAACAAGATGCTTTCCCCTAATTCCTTTCGGCCCTGAAAATGATGAAGCAAACGTCATTTTACACTAGCTTTAAAGCTATCCTAAAATCGTTTTGCGCTCCTAATAAAATTCTCAAAACCTTTCATCTTCCAATATTCTATAAATCTTAAAATTACTTACCTTATATTAATTCATTAATCTGAAAAATTCAATTATTTTTTCAATAAATTATTATACATAAGTCTGATTAATTTTTAACTAAATTAACAATAAAATACATCTATTCAATATGATTCCGGCATGTATATTATTACAATATAAATAACAGAGGAGAGCATTTCTTCCTCGGTTTCATATGTCAAATACTTCAACCTTTATAGTTGATAACGTAATTTCCCACACATTCGATTTATATACCAATGAGAAATTTAATATATTAATAAACTACTAACTTCTTTACCCCAGCCAAAATATAAAAGAGTCTCATTAAAAAATGAGACTCTTTTACAATTTCATATTTAAATCGATTTCGAAGTTTGCTTACCAAAGATAAATATCCTAGTAAACACTGCCATTATAACTACAATAACTAGAAAATAAAGTGGCATCACCAGTAACGAGCCCGTATGCAATTGACTCATTCCCCAAATTGTCATCGTTACAATTACATAGTATCCTAAGCTAAACAACGCTCCAGCTGTACCAATGACATCTTGAAAATCTACTAACGCTAAACTTAAACAATTAGGTAACGCTACTCCAATTCCTAATAGCAATATAAACATCGCTATTAAAAATCCAATCATATATATTATGTTTTGGTTTGATCCCAATGCTGTAATAACAGTTAAAAGGATAGCTCCCACTGTCATTACAAGACAACCAATATATATAATTTTCTCTGGTCTATACGTGGCAAGCAATCGTTTTGAAACTTTCGCCCCAATAATAGAAGCAGACGCAACAACAATTCCTAGAAATCCATACATACTAGGCGATAATTGAAAGTATTCAATAAAGATAAACGGCGCTTCTGCATAATAGCTAAATAAAACACCATTTGCTCCTCCAATTAATAGCCCATATGTTACTACTTTCGGATTTGTAATTAGCCTCTTCAAGACTGAAAACACATTTATTTTATTCGTTACTGATCCCGTCTTTGTTTCGGGAAGAGAAACAAACGTATACAGAAAAATTCCGACACTCATAACTACTAAACTTAAAAATACTATTTTAAAACCAAACATTTGATCAAGAAAGCCCCCAATTAACGGTCCTATCGCTGGTGTAAAAGCAATGACTGCCGAGATTTGAGCAAACATAACATGCCGCTTATGCCCTTCTACACTTTCCCGAAGAATCGTTTGTGTAACCACGGATCCTGCACTTGCTCCAAACGCTTGAATAAAACGACTTACCAATAAAACTTCAATGGAATTTGCAATATAGCATAAGAAACTCCCAGCGCCATATATTACAATTCCAAATAACATTGCTGGGCGACGGCCAATTATATCTGATAGCCATCCAATAAAAAATACACCTAAAGCAAATCCAGCAAAATACACACTAAGCGTTAACTGCACCTCATTATTACTTACATGTAACGCCTTTGAAATGTCCGGTAAAGACGGTGTGTAAATCGTTTCACTAATTTGCGGAAATGCGACAAGAACAATCATTAACAAAAGTGATGGTACTGAGACTTTTTTCATTTTTCATACCCTCCTATAACTTTGAAAATCCCAGAAATAAAAAGACTTTCCTTAGCTACGGAACAGGAGGGGCCATTATAGAAATCCGGTCATAAAACAACAAAGAAAACACCTCAATTACGTATGTTAATACTTATAGGAGGGTAATATTAACATCGATTTTTAAATATACTTTTTCAATTATATTACATATTACTTTTATTTTTCTAGTATTAACGTTCAAATGTTCTTTTTATATTAGTGAACAACTAATACAAGCCATAGAAGATAACTACTTGATATAACCACCTTATTATGGAATAATTAGAAATAGTTTGAATCTATAAACCTAATTATAAAATGATATACTCATATATTCCTAATGTCATAAAGCTGAACAAGTAGGAGGACTTTCGTAATGATTGAAATTTTAAGGACAGTAGTAAACTTTCTAATTTCTCTATTCTCAGGAGAATTACCATTTGTATATTATGTATGGATTATTACCCTATTCCTAATTCAAATAACCCAATCTACTCTAAACTATAAACTCTTTAACAAGAAAGACAATTTCAGCACTTATATATCGGAAGGATTACTTGCTTTTATTATTTTATTGTTTGGAGGAATATTAGTATCTAAGTTACTTGCTTACATAATAGACGATCCTACTATTAGTATGACGAATTTAACACATTATTTTGTTTCTCTTATCATATTAACTATATTTGTCGTAATAACCTGTGTTAAAGACTTTATAGAGACATCTATAAAGAATAAAAATATATCTCTTTTGAGCTTTTTAGTAATTTCCTTCATAACAAGTATACTTTCATTCAAGTTTTTATCACCTTTAATTGAAGGTTCTTTTTCTCTTTCTAAATCTTTTATCACCACTTTAATCATTCTTGTAACTATATCAATCCCTCTATTAATTTCCTTAGAGGATAAGTATGCAGACGAAAAGGAAACGGAAAATTTATAGTTTCTCATTTACATAAAAGAAAGAGGAAGCTCCCCTCTTTCTTTTAAATCATCCCTTTTAATATCAATCCTAAAACTGACATTATTATCGCACTAATAATAATTCGCAAAATCCAAGTAGTGTTTGTACTTATTTTTTCTAATTGCTTATTGATTGTTGCTATATCTTTCTCATTAATAGTAGTACGCGTTTCTAAATTTCGAATGTCTCTCATCATTTCTTTTTGCTCCGCCTTGAGACTGTCAATTTTAGCGAAAACATCTTCCATATATTCACACCCTCTGTTCATCTTAATAGAAAAATCTATATATATTATGAGACAACCCTCTTACCTGTGAATACATTGCGTATATCCGCGTACCAAATTTTTTGTACAATCTAATTGAATTACTCACATGTTTCCATTCTTCTATTTATAAATTAGCGTTAAGATAGATTAAAATTTAAAAAGGGACCCCTTGCTTATTTAACAACAAACAAAGTGCAATCCTACATTCGGGAGCACATACGATAATTTCTATTGTTTTCATCACCATTTTCATATTTACAACGCAATATAAATCCACTTTTTGAACTGTTTAAAGTATACTAATATGAATATGAAATAGCTGTATTGATAAACTCTCTAGAACAATAAATATACTGGCTGAAACGGATCTATATCCAATATTTTTTCCAGTAACATGAATGGTTATTTCTGATAAATACGTTTGTATATCATTGTTTTCAAAAATTTCATCCTCAACCTTTACAATATCTGCTTCACAATCTACTTCTTTAAAAGTTTTCAATAATTTTGTTTCCAATAAACTACAATCAAAATTCTCATCTTTTATTACGGCAAATTTAACCTTCATATCGATTTCCCCATTTTTAACAAACTAAAATCATTAAATCAATATAAATATATATTATCCTATTAAATAATTCAAAATATACGCTTCTTATGTACATTATTAAAAATCAGTTCTAAAGAATTAAATTCAAAAAGAAATTACATAGTAGGCGTTCCACTAATCTTTGGTATAATTCGTCTCTTACTTATTTTGCTCATTGCACTTTTTTATTTTCCTCACTATTTCAACTGAACTTTCTGTAATAATACATATTTCAAATAAATTATTTCCTTTCACTCATACTTTTATCATTGAGTTTTTATTCACAAATTCGTAACACATACATATGAGTTATCATGCTAAAATTAGTTTATTCACAAGAAGAAGTTATTCTTAATAAATCAATAATTTTTAATACCCTGTTTAAAGCCTTGCCCCCCTGCAAGGCTTTTTCCTATTTAACTAGAGTAGTAGTTTTCGTTATGCTTCTCTCCCCCCCTTGTTCCTTACCCTACAAATAATACTGCATGTTTATTTTAATTTTTCAGCATCCGTACTCGCTCTGTTCGAGAGCTCTTTACCAAATATTCAATCTAATGATAAAATTGACCAAATTAATATTTTCGTCCATAACTGTATCAAAAAGTACACTAAAGAAAAATAGCACTCTCACGATTAAGTAAACGCGAGCTTTTTCTTCTATCTACTTACTATTTAAGGTTAATAGTTTAGTAACAAGATTTAAAAATTCGACTTAAATTCATTGATGAATGGAGAGGTTTATATGAAATTAAGAGACAAAGTAGCAATCATAACTGGTGGTGCAAGTGGAATTGGCGAATCTACTGTTCGTCTTTTTATCGAAGAAGGTGCAAAAGTAGTTATTGCTGACTTTTCTGAACGTGGAAAAGAACTATCAGATGAATTGAATGCACATGGATACAATACGTTATTTATTAAAACCGATGTAACAAAAGAGGCAGATATTAAACAGCTAATTCATGAGACAGTAAGTACATACGGTAATTTAGATATTATGTATGCCAATGCCGGCGTTGCTGATGATGCACCGGCAAACGAATTATCCTATGAAAAGTGGAAAAGAACTATTGATATTAATTTGTCTGGGGTATTCCTTTCTGATAAATATTCGATTGAACAATTTCTTAAACAAGGTACAGGTGGTGTCATCGTTAACGCTGGTTCGATTCATAGTTTTGTTTCATTACCTACCCCAACAGCATACTCCTCTGCAAAAGGTGGTGTGAAACTATTAACTCAAAATTTATGTACTGCCTACGCTAAATATGGAATACGTATTAATGCGGTGTGCCCTGGTTATATTGACACCCCTTTACTAGGTAGTGTTAATCCTCAACAGAAAGAATATTTAGCTTCACTTCATCCACAAGGCAGACTTGGAACACCAGAAGAAGTCGCTAAAGCTGTCTTATTTTTAGCAAGTGATGATGCTAGTTTTGTTAACGGTACAACACTTCTTGTTGATGGAGGCTATACTGCACGTTAATTTTTAAATTTTGAAGCACCCTAAAAAATATATAGTCTTCAACAAGAAAAAGCGCCATCACAAGTGACGGCGCTTTTTCTATGTAAGAGCAACTAGAAGATATCCTTCTAGCCTACTCCCATTTATAAGTCCAAAACTGTTCAAGTTGCAGCCATTTTAATGTTGCTGCATCTTTGTTTTTTATTTTTGCATGCGTGTCTTCAAGCATTGCTTCTGTTTGTGAACGGTGCGCACCTAGTGCCGTTAATTTATGATCAAATACTTCACTAATGTTATTTACAACATCCGGTTCTCCTAATACTGCCTCACGATTTTTCGTAATCGCAACAGCATGGATAACTGGGCGCTCTTCTTTTGGCATACGTGATACAGCGCGAACGACAGCGCGGCCAAATGCATTATGATCTGGATGTACACCGTGCTCTGGATAAAATGTAATAATTCGAGATGGATTTACTTCTTGAATGATTGCTTCAATTTTGTCAGCAACGAAATCAACATCTTCAAATTCTAACGTTTTATCATGGAAGCCAAGCATTCTTAAATCTTTAATGCCCATCGCTTCACAAGCATCTTTCAATTCTTTCTCACGGATATTTGGGATCGTTTCACGGTTAGCGAATACGTTCTTACCCATGTTACGTCCCATTTGTCCTAGAGTACCACATGCATATGTTACAGGTACTCCTTGATCTGTTAATAAGCGAATTGTTCCTCCCGCAGCATATGCTTCATCATCTGGATGCGGAAATACAACAAGTACATGTCTCTCCATAAGTTTCCCTCCTTCTTACTTAAATGGTGTTAAGCTTAACTCAAGTGCAACTGCTAGACGACCTAAATTATCATGTCCAGCTAGTAATAAACGCTCTTGACCATCTACTTCCCAGTGCGTAATACCTTCAGCATATACCCAACCATGATCCATTTTTAGACCAACTCGGTATGGATTTGTTCCAGTTATCTTCCCGCGTTCAAAACGGATAATTGCATTTCGAATGAAAGCACCAACTGTCATCATCTTTTCATTTATGTGTGATGCATACGCTCCGTTTGTCGTTTCTAAATGAATATATACATCTTTATTTACAAAACGTTCAATTTCATTTTGAATAAGAGAACTATCTTTTACTATTTCCATCGGAATTCACCTCTTTAAACCATTTTACGCAAAAATAATGTAAATTGCTATCTCTATATTAGAGGACAACGCTCACTTTTCCTAATAATTTGCACTGTGTTTTTTATATTTTTTATATGATATGTAAAAAATACATTTTTTCCTTCACTTTGTTAAATAGTTTTCTTTCTTTTTTGAATTTGCTACAATATATTTTATCCCGTATTATTGCAGCGAGATACATTTCGACAATTGAATACATAATTTAAAGAAGGTGACATGATTGGAACAGTCAGCACATGAAGTAGCAAATTGGCAATATTATTTTGCAATTGCCGTATTTTTAATCACGTACGGATTTATTATTTCTGAGAAATTGAATCGTGCTGTAATCGCACTATTCGGTGCTGCTATTATGATTATTTTTGGAGTTGTAGATTTACATACTGCTTTCACATCACATATTCAATGGGAAACGATTACCCTTTTAATTGGGATGATGATTCTCGTACATATTACGAGTCAATCAGGCGTCTTTGAATTTGTGGCCATTAAAGCGGCAAAAGCAGCTGGCGGAAAACCGATTCGCATTTTATTATTACTATCCCTATTAACTGCTGTCGGATCAGCATTTTTGGACAATGTAACGACTGTTTTATTAATCGTTCCTGTTACATTATCCATTACACGTATTTTAAAAGTAAATCCTGTGCCTTATTTGATTTCAGAAGTGCTGTTTTCAAATATAGGCGGAACAGCAACATTAATCGGTGATCCACCTAATATTATGATTGGATCAGCAAACAAGCATTTAGACTTTAACGCCTTTTTACTTAACTTAGCTCCAATCGTAATTATTATTTCTATTGTGACACTTGGCATTATTTACTTCATGTACCGTAACAAACTAAAAACAACACCTGAACAAATCGAAAAACTAATGGCATTAAACGAAAAAGATTACATTAAAGATCAAAGCCTCCTTTTAAAATCTATTTCGATTTTAGGACTAACTATTTTAGGCTTCGTACTTCATTCGATTATTCATGTAGACGCTGCTGTTATCGCGATGACAGGCGCTACACTTCTTATGTTAATCGGCGTGAAAGAACATGATATTGAAGATGTATTTGCCCACGTTGAATGGGTAACCATTTTCTTCTTCGCCGGACTATTTGTTCTCGTTGGCGGGTTAATTGATATCGGACTTATCTCTTCACTTGCAAAAGAAGTAATCGGCGTAACAAACGGTGACATCGGATTCGCAGCTATACTGATTTTATGGGTATCTGGCATCGCATCTGCGACAATCGACAACATCCCATTTGTCGCTACGATGATTCCTCTTATTCAAGACTTAGCTACAGGACTCGGACTATCTGTCGATTCTCCGCAAATCGAAGTACTATGGTGGGCGTTATCTCTTGGAGCTTGCTTAGGAGGAAATGGAACGCTAATCGGAGCATCTGCAAACGTAGTCGTTGCTGGTATTGCAAAACGTGAAGGACATGCTTTCTCTTATATGGACTTCTTAAAAATTGGTTTACCATTAACTATTGTTGCACTCTTGTTATCACATGCTTATATATATTTACGTTATTTAATGTAAAAGTTGTATTGCATGAAATTATATCGTCAAATCCAAAAGGTTTGCAGCATCGTGCTGCAAACCTTTTTTCATCACCAAAATATACCGATAATTGCTAACCCACCTAAAATCATACCACCAATTTGTCCGACAATTGTTGGTGATAATTGAACACCTTTTCTCACTTCAACAACTGGTCTTTCGTGCCTTAGTTGTTGCACTTCGCTTTGCAGTTGATGTACACTTCCGTGTAACTCTTTAATTAGTTCCTTTAATTCAGCGACCTCTTCATTTACTGGTTTTGCTTTTTCTAAATTCATTTTACATAACTCCTTATAAATTCAATCAGTTCACTGTAAATTTTCGCCAATTATCATTATATCTCCTGCATACTACATATATAATATTGAATGTATTCGCTAATCTTGCAACCCTATCCATTCATCCCGCAATATCCCCATAATGATACGATCAAAACACTTCCCATCTCTTTGAACCGCTTCTCTCATACACCCTTCCATCTGAAAACCTATCTTTTTATACAACGCAATGGCTGCTTTATTATAAGAAATCACATCCAGACCGACGCGGTGTAAATTCAATTCATAGAAAGCATATTTTAAGATAAGATGGATTGCTTCTCTTCCATATCCCTTTCCTCTATCATTTGCATCTCCTATACCAATGGCTAATAAACCCGTTCTGTTATTCCACTCTATGCCATGAATTGCAACAAAACCAATTAAGCGATCATCTTGAACTGTCCTTAACATGAAAGAAACACTATTCGATCTCCGTCCCTTTAATAGCCCATCACTTGCTATTTCTTGTATCGATTGCGGGAATGCTACATCTGTATCTACATTCCTTAAATACTCACTATCTTCTTGCCACATAGCCATTACTTCAGCATCTGCTTCTCTAATAGCTGATAATTTAATCGTTTTATTTTGAAAAAGATTCATTGTCATTTCAAACTCCCCCTTTTTTAATAACAGGGATAATTATTAGCCTATTTATCCCCTTATTCTATAAACTGCTTTATACACGGGATACTTACAATAAGCGCTGACATTGGCACATCTCCTCTACACGAAATTAACTTCATTGTATAATTTTTCGTTTATTCTAACAATAATAAAAAGCCCTCCAAATTTAGAGGGCCTTTCCTAATAGCGAAACTATATTATTTCGTAAACATTTTCTCCGCTTCATCCATTGCCATTTTGTTACCTAAAGCAGAATAGTCAAGCCATGGTTGGTCATTAATAATGTATACGTGCTTACCTTTAACAGCTTTTAAGTCTTTCCAAATTGGTGTTTCTTGAAGTTGTTTAAATGCAGCTTTCGCTTTATCATCTCTATTAACGACAACGAAAATAGCATCTGCATCAAAGTCAGGTAATACTTCTTGTGAAATGACTTCGAAAGGACGGTTTCCATCAATTTTCTCTACACCATTTGCAGGTTGTAATCCTAAGTCTTGGAATAAAATTGGTCCCATCGGTCTTTTTGTACTAAATACACGTAATTCTTTTGCAGTAACGCGAATTGCCATTACTTTTTCGTTATTACCTAGCTCTTTATCTATTAAACTTTTTACTCGTTTTGATTGCTCTTCGTAATCTTGAATATATTTATCTGCTTCTTTCTCACGGTTTACAAGTTTACCAACTTGTTTTAAATGATCTCTCCACGTACCTTCATCTAAATTGAAAGAATGTGTTTTTGCAATTTTTTCGTATTTCGCTACATCTTTACCAGCATATTTTTCATCAACATAAATGTCCGTTGGCTTTAATTGAAGTAACGCTTCCATATTCGGATCTGTTACAACACCAAGCTTCTTCGTATCTTTCAACTTCTCTTTAGCGTGCGGTAAGAAATCTTTTAAATCTCCACCAATAACAGAACCTACTGGTGTAATTCCTAATGCAAGTAAATTATTTGTTAAATGAATGGACATAGAGGCGATTTTTGGATCATTACTTTTTTCCGTTTTTTTCGTTGCCTCTTCATTAGCTTTCGTTTGACCACATGCTGCTAATACTAAAATACACATCATGCTAAATAAAATAATAAGTTTCTTTTTCATATGTTCTCCTCTTTGAAGTATTTATTTTGTTTTTGTAAGTAAATAAAGAAAATACGGTGCTCCTAATGCCGCCACTACTACACCAGCTGGAATAGAGTTTGGCTCAAATATAGAACGACCTATCGTATCTGCTAGCACTAAAATAATCATTCCGATAATGCCAGCTAAAGGAAGAAAGTCTTGATATGTAGTACCTACTAACTTCCTTGCGATATGCGGAGCAACTAAACCGATAAAACCAATTCCTCCTGCCATCGATACACTCGCGCAAGATAATCCAACCGCTGTAGCTAAAAGTAGTAACCGTTCTTTTTGAACAGAAACACCAAGCCCTGCTGCTACACTATCACCTAGTGACAATGCATTTAACGTTTTAGATTTTATCCATGTATACGGGGTTAGTATGAAAATCCAAGGTAATAATGCAAGGACATGAATCCAATCCCTTCCCCACACGTTACCAACTAACCATCTAGAAGCGAATGTATACGTCTCATCATTTAACTTGAGAGAGAAAAATAACGAAATCGCACTAAATCCAGCTGAAACAGCAATACCAACGAGAATAAGTCTAATAGGAAGTAAACCTTTTGACCGATCACTCGCCAGTATAATAATTAAAAATGCAGCTAGTACTCCCCCGCCAAATGTAAATAACGGTATTAAAATCGATGCATTCTCATTAATAGAATGAAAGAAAGTAACGAATATAATTAGCCCGAAAGATGCACCTGCATGTAATCCTAAAATACCAGGGTCTGCAAGTGCATTACGTGATAACCCTTGCAAAATCGCACCGGAAATCCCAAGGCCAATACCGGCTAACATTGTGATTATTATTCTTGGCATACGATAATCATATAGCACGGTCTCGCTCTCAAAATCACCATAACCGAAAAGCGTTTGAATTACTTTGAGCGGTGCAATGCTCAGTGTCCCTGTATTTAAACTAATTAAAATGACAGCGATACTAATACAACCAAAAATTGTAGTTACAGTAATGGCTCTCTTTTTATCTGTGTTCAAAAGATCCTTCACTTACAACTCCCTCCCAACTTTACGTGCTATATAGAGGAAGAACGGAACTCCAACAAGAGCTACCATAATCCCTATCGCAAGTTCCTTAGGAGGATTTACTGTTCTTGCCCCTAAATCAGCTACAACTAATAACATAGCTCCTAATAATGCTGACATAGGAATAATGAGTCTATAATTCACACCAACTAATTTTCTAGCAATATGCGGGATAACTAGTCCTACAAACCCAATAGAGCCAACAGCTGAAACAGATACACCTGCAAGAATGACTACTATAATCATCCCTAGTATTCTCGTTCGGTTCGTTTTTACTCCTAAATTTGTAGCAACATCATCCCCCATTGATATGAGTGAAATAGATCGCCCTAACACTATTGCAAAAATAATCGTTATAAGAATAATAGGGACTAAAAATTTCAAGTGTTCCCACTTAACCCCTGCAACACCACCAGCATACCAAAACGCTAAATCCTGGCTTAAATCATAATAAATCGCAACACCTGAACTTAATGAATGTAAAAGCGCTGCCATAACCGCTCCAGCAATCGTTAACCTCATTGGTGTTAACCCGCCTGATGTTGCTGATCCAATAACAAAAATAAGTACTGTACTTAAGACTGCTCCAATAAAGGAAACAATCATTAAATAGGAATACGGCATATGCGGAAAAAAAGCAAAACTAAGTGCTACTACAAACATCGCTCCTGCATTTATGCCAAGTACACCTGCATCAGCTAAAGGATTTCGTGTTACACCTTGCATAACAGCACCAGCAACCGCAAAAGCTGCCCCTACAACTGCTGCTCCAATTACTCTCGGGAGCCTTAATTCATAAATAATTTGGTGCTGTGTTAATTTCGGATCGTAATCCAAAACCGCTACCCACACCGTTTGTAAATGAATATCTTTTGCACCAAATGAAATGGCTAAAAATATAGATCCAATTAAACATAAAATTGTTAAGCTCATGAAACATATGAACTTAATATGTATCCAGCGGTTATTACCAGCATGTACAGTAGACTTATGTAACATGTTTCATTTCATCCTTTATATTCAGTTGTTTTTTATAATTATTTTTTATTTGTAATTATTATTGATAATAATTATCATTTTCATTTAGATATTATATCCCCACTTTTTTTAAATAGCAAACTATTTTTTTACTTTTCTACAATATTAAAATACTCATTACAATTCCCTTCTAAAACTTACAAATACATGCAAAATAGACTACTGGATTATTTTTTAAATCGTAGTATAATTATTGATTATTTTGATTTTTCCAATAAAAAAACATCGAAGGTGACACAATGTTCTATATAAAACAACTACTACATTTCACTTACGAACAAGCATTATCTTGCTTATTCCCAGTCATTATTTTCTTAACACTAGCCCTTTCAAAAATTGTTTCAATCCCAGAGTTATACCGCTATGATTTCATACTCATCGTATGCCTTCTTATGCAGTGGATTATGTACAAGACGGGTCTTGAAACAAAAGACGAACTAAAAGTAATTACCATCTTCCACCTCATCGGCCTTTTACTAGAAATATATAAAGTACATTTCGGTTCATGGAGTTATCCCGAAGAGGCATATTCGAAGGTTTTTGGAGTTCCGCTTTACAGCGGTTTTATGTATGCGAGTGTCGCGAGTTACATATGTCAAGCGTGGAGAAGGTTGCATTTAAAAATGCATCATTGGCCGAAAGCTATTTTTGCCGTGCCGTTAGGAGCTATGATTTACTTCAATTTTTTCACACACCACTTTACATACGATTTTAGATGGATATTAACTTTACTACTATTCATTGTTTTCTCTCGCACATTTGTACAATTTTCATTACAAGGCGTTACATATAAAATGCCACTCGTTCTCTCCTTTTTCCTTATCGGATTTTTCATTTGGATTGCAGAGAACATCGCAACATTTTTCGGAGCATGGCAATATCCAAATCAACGGGAAGCATGGAGTCTCGTTCACTTAAGCAAAATTAGTTCATGGTTTTTACTCGTTGTTATTAGCATTATGATTGTCACGCAGCTCAAACATTTGAAGGAATCAAAAAGATAATGCTGATTATGTAAAAACAGTTAGCCCATCACTCATTAGAGAGTGATGAGCTAACTGTTTTTAGTAATATTTTTTAAACCGTCCTTATCAAGGGAGTTATAATTTACAAGATTATAAGCAATTACACATTATGAACTGCTACTAGCAGAAGATGTTGCTACAGATGAAGCGGCAATCGTTGCCATCATGGCTGCCTGTTGTGCTTGTATGAGGACTTCTATCATTGTTTGTAAACCTGTGTTAGTAGCTTTACTTTCCTCACCTTTCTGACTTACGAACAGTTGAATAGCAATAAGAATAGTTGTATCTGTATGCCAACGGAACAATTTATCCCCCTGCAATTTTTCAATAAATGCTCGAATAGAATGAATCTCTTTTTCTCCGTCCTCGAGTAACGCTAGTAGCCCGATAGCTGGGTAATGCATCTGTTTTACTTTTACCTTTTCTTGCTTTAACAAATTCCATATATTTGTACATTTTGCAACTAATAGTTCTTCCCTGACATCCTTCTTTAGTGAAAGAATATGACTCAAAAATTGAAGATCATTCCCTTTACGCAAACCAGCTGTCGCTAGTTTCTGGTAAAGACGTTCCACTCGGTCCATAAGTGTTTCTACATGCTCTGATTGTCCTGCTAATAAAACTGCGAGCGGATAATCATTTGTACTTGTAAGAAAGAGGTGATCCTTTTTCATGCGTTTATATACTTGCATCGAACGCTGAATGTGCGCGCCATGCTGTTCATTTTCTTCTGTTAAAAGCACAGCTGCTGCGAGATAAGTAAATATACTCCGGCTAAAGCCACCAGTGACCAATTGTTCATATAAATCTAAAAACTTCCGAAAAACTTCCTTGTAATCTGTAAAGTGAATATCTAATGTTGCGGCCACTACAAAACGATGATAAGACTTTAAGTATGAAAACATCCCTACCTGATTCTTAATATAACTACTAATTTCTAAAAAACGTCCGAGATCAAACAATTTATCACTACCTGCATACATAGCAGCAATCATCATTCCTGTTCGAGAATCACTCGTTTTCCATTTTAGTTCTCCCTTTAACTGTACATATGTATGTTTATATTGCTCCAACTTTTGCTCTAATGTAATCATAGTATTCACCCCTATTTCTAGTTCTTCTCTATTATTATACGTATATTCCATATTTAGGAATACTATAATTAATAATCACACCATAAAAATTATAAAATTCTCTTATCCTTCTTCATCAGCACCACGATGATAATCCCTAATCCTTCAAGAAGTTATACAAAAAAGGTAGATAATAATTTATCTACCTTTTTTGTATATATTATTTAACATTACAACTGTATTGCTTGTTTTATATGCAATTAAGACTAAAGAGCTTTAATAATACGTTCCATCGCTTTCATTTGCCCAATATGATCAGCTTCATGATAAAGCATCATACCGTAAAGCTCCCCTACTGTTTCCAATCCTAGGAATGGCTCTGGTAGTTTATTTTCAAATGCTTCTGCTGGAATTTCGTTAATACGTTTTGCTTGTTCTTTTAATTGAGCCGTTAACACTTCTAACGATGGTCCTTCTGTTTTCCATTTAGATGGTCGTGATCCATACCCAAACATACCTGGATATTCAGTTGGTAATTGTTTGAATTCTTTTCCAAACATGAAAACTTCTGCTGCTGTTAACACGTGACCGATATGCCAACGAATTGTATTGTTAAAACCCTCTGGCTGCGTATCCGCAGTTTTATCATCTAACGTTTCCATAAATTTAAGTAACGCCCCGCGCGTTATTTCAAATTGTTTTAAACCCACTAGTCTGTTCATTTTATCGTTCCCCTTCTTGATGTACAATTTATTATGAACTAATAATGTTCAACTTATTAAAGTTTCACCTTGTTTAATCTATCAGAAACAAATAAGAAATACATCTAATATGCTTATTAAAAATAATAAAAAGGTTCACTCCTCGTAAATATAGAATTACTTACTATGTAAATAAAAGAGGAGTGTACTTGCATGTTACATATTTTAAAACAGCAATATAATCTTATTAGCTCTACAAGAGAAACTCTATTCACATTTTTAGAAGAAATCCCATTAGAAAAATTACATAGCACTGTTCCGAATTTCGGGAGCGGTAGCATTATAAAGACACATATTCATGTAGCCGATTGCTATCGATACTGGCTTGGGTCATTCGCATTCAAGCAAAAAAGAGCAGATTTTTCATTTGCTAGCGATTACGAAATTGAGCATGCAGATGTCGCGAAAGTCCGTGCTAGATTTAAATTAGTAGATGAGACTGTACAAAGTTTTTTAAATGAATACAATGATCGTTGGCTTGAAAACATAGCAAATGAAGTGAAATGGCAAAGAGAACCTTGGAGCACAACTCCGCTATGGCTTTTAACTCATACAGAGACTCATGAGTTTCATCATAAAGGACAAATTGTATCAATGGCTCGTCACCTTGGATACAATCCTCCTGATACAGACCTTAGTTAATTCAATGGTCCATGATTACAGAAAAAATTAGAATGAATACAAAACGAGCATGTTTTGAAATCCAATCAAAACATGCTCTTAAAATATTCTATCTTACAATCTCCATATCCTCATCAATACCAAATAGTCTCCGCATAATTATAAGCATCACTATTTGGTATTGCATGTTTCCCCTGTGCTTGCGCCTTTCTTGGATCTAAGTCATATACCATTGGCGTATAGCATGATGTTTGCCCTTTATTTACAACACCATTTCCTCCAGCGCTTCCACAAGTGTATGCCTTTCCATCTGTTTTTCTAACAATCCTTGCATCAGCTTCGTTATTATAAACTGCCAGGCGAGTTACAGTAACTTTTGCCCACGCTGTCTTACACGTCGTGCTAAATTTTAATTCCACATAAGAATTTGAATCAATCCACTTCTTTTCTTTCGTTACTGCGGATTGATCACAGCTGTTATAATAAGGACTTTTCCCATCATATGAATGGTCTTCTGCGTATGCTTTATCGCTATTAGTCGTGCTAAACATACTAGTTACAACGAGTAAAGATAGCAATAAACATGCACTCGTCTTTTTTAAAAGTTTCATATCATTTCACTCCTTTATTAATAACGTGCTGTTTTCCCGTAACCATTATTAATCGTCACCGCTTCGGCATCAGCTGTATAACCAAAATCAGCAGTTAAATCAAACACCATTCCTGTATACGTACTCGTTTGTCCTGTTTTAATTGCCCCATTGCCACTATTAGAGTCTACTGATTTTTGGAATACACCATTTTTATATTTATTAATAACAGCGTAAGCATATACCCCTCCAGAAACAGAAGGAGCTGGTTGATCTAAAACAAGCTTAGACCACGCTGCATGACATTTATTACTGTAACGTAAATACACTGTCCCTACTTTTTTACTACCTTCATAAACTGCTGTAGACTTTGCATTAAATCCATCTGCATCACACGTTGTACTTCCCCCGTATACTTTCGTTGTTGCTGGATTTTTCCCGTCATAATAACTACTTAAATCAGTAGCTGCAAATGTACTTCCTTGAAAACTAAATAATACACCTATACTTGCCGCACTTAACACGCATACTTTCATTAACTTTTTAAACATTTTAAATTCCTCCTCACAATAAGTACGTATACTAAAGACAAGCTATACTGCTATGTAAGTCCTCCTTTCACGCTTCCTAGAGGCATCTTACAGAAACGAATAAACGTTGTAAATTCCCTTATGATTATTGGAATATACGAAGAATTTTACTTATCCTTGTAAGAAAAAAAGTTGAGAAATACACATTTTATAGCATTCTATATTTAAAACATAAAAGAACCAATACTTGTTATATTCAAGCATCGGTTCTTTATACAAAATTGCCATTTTTTCTTTTATATAAAATAAATATTTCTCCACTTAATCCGTTACAAAAAACTCCCTCGTTACATCAATAAATTGTCGCAGTGGCACTGTCATCCATTTGTCTTTATGCCAAGCGATTTGCGTATAAATCGGAGAGATTGTATTTTCTAAATGTAACTCTTTTATCGTCCCCTCTCGTATATCTTTTTCTACTACTATTGCTGGTAAAACGGCTATGCCTAAATCTGCAATAACACATTGTTTAATTGCTTCAACACTAACAAACTCAATTTTATTTGCTGGATATACATCTTCCCAGCGAAATAGCTCTTCAAATAAAGTCCGATACGAGCAGCCTAATTCTGTTAGTAAAAGTGTTTCACTCTCTAAATCTTTTATAGAAACTGAAGGTTGTTCAAGTAAACGATGCGTAGGAGCAGCTACTACTTTTAATTCTTCTTTCATAAGTGGTTCCACATGTAAAACATCTTCTGTTTTACATTCGTCCAAAATAAATGCAAGATCTACTTTCCCCTCCATCAATTGTTCCTTCGCATCTTTATTGGAATGTGCTGGTTTAAATATAAGTTTTATTTTTGGGAATTTTATTTTAAACCGCTTTAATATAGAAGGCAGTCTGTATGTACATTGACTTTCTTGTGCACCAATTATTAACGTACCTGCTATTTCTTCATCATCTTTCACAGCCATTTTCGCTTCGTTACTGAGTGCAATCATCTTGTCGGCATATAGTTGAAACTTCCTACCTGCTTCAGTTAAGAAAAGACGTTTTCCTAATCTTTCAAATAACGGTGTACCGAGCTCAGCTTCTAACGTTTTAATTTGCGCTGTCACGCTCGATTGAGCAAAGTTTAATTTCTTCGCAGTTTGTGTAAAGTTCAAAGTATGTGCCGCTACTTTAAATGTAATTAACTGTTTTATTTCCATTTATCATCCCTCTTTTCAATCGATATTTCCGATTGATTC
This sequence comes from Bacillus sp. ME78, assembly GCF_903970865.1. Lineage (NCBI taxonomy): Bacteria > Bacillati > Bacillota > Bacilli > Caryophanales > Bacillaceae > Bacillus > Bacillus sp. ME78. The sequence continues at coordinate 23,045 of NZ_CAJCKK010000024.1, read as the reverse complement.
CATCGAAATAATCCTCTTTGTCTATTGATATTTGTATTGTATGATAAAGAACATCTATAAACAATATAAATGGAGGTATTCCATATGAAAGCACTTTGTTTCGAAACATTCGGAGACGCTAATGTTCTACACTATAAAGAAATACACGATCCAATCATAAGTCCAAATGAAATTCTTGTCCGCACGATAGCAATCGGATTAAACTTCGCTGATATTTATAGACGCCGCGGCGATTATCATCTTGCTGGCAATCCGCCTTATGTATTAGGTTATGAAGGAGCTGGAATTGTTGAAAAAGTAGGAGCTGACGTTACTACTATCAACCTAGGAGACCGTATTGCATTTGCGGACGTCCCATTTGCAAATGCAGAACTAGTTGCCGTTCCATCTGAAAAAGTAATCCCACTACCAGATTCTATTTCTTTTGAAACAGCCGCTTCTGTCTTATTACAAGGATTAACTGCACATTATTTAACGCACGATAGCTATCAACTAAAACAAGGTGATATAGCTTTAGTACACGCTGCAGCTGGTGGCGTCGGTCAACTTCTTATTCAAATGATTAAACTACAGGGCGGAACAGTAATTGGTCTTACATCATCAAAAGAAAAAGCAAAGATAGCTACATTAGCTGGTGCCAATCACGTATTTTTATATAACGAAGAATGGCATACGAAAGTACTTGAAATGACTAATGGAACTGGAGTAAATCTTGTATATGAATCAGTAGGTTCTACATTAGAGGAAAGTTTTAACGCTACTAAAATTGGCGGTACTGTCGTATTTTACGGAATGGCTGGTGGTAATCCTGCTCCAGTTGATCCACGTATGCTTATGGATACTTCAAAAACTTTAACTGGCGGAGACCTTTGGAACGTTCTTACCACTTATGAAGAACGTAAAAAACGATCTACTCAATTATTCGATTGGATCGCAACTGGAAAATTAAACATTTCAAATCCTACTACATTCTCTTTACAAGACGGTGCTCTTGCTCATGAATTATTAGAGAGCCGTAAAAGCACAGGGAAGATTTTATTAATCCCATAATTCACAAAATGAAAAGGAAGCTAGATTTCTCTACCTTCCTTTTCTTATTTCTATTTGAGATTTAATTATATTTCCACACTTTCTTTCCCTTTTGCAACATAACTCATATCTCCAACCGACTCGACTGTATATGTTCCATCTTGATATACAATCTTCGTCACACTAGCATTTTCCACCCCAAGTTTTGTTTTGCTACTGTCTAACATTTCTATTAAGGTAGTAATCAAAAGCCCATGAACGACAACTAAAACGTTACCGCCACCATTTCCAGCAGCTTCTTCACTAATTTTATCTATCTCAGCTTTTATACGAGTAGAAAATAATTCCCAATCTTCCGCCTGTTTTGTAGGATCTGCTACTCTAATAAGATTAATCACTTCTTGAATAGAAAACTTCATAAGTTCTTCTGGTGATGCAACGCCTGCAGCTTTTCCAACCACATCCCACATATTCTCAAGTTTTTCACCTTCAAAAATACCGAAATTTAATTCTCGCAAATCTTTTCTTTGCTCAAGTTTTAATTTTGATTGCTCACTATATTTTAATACTAAATTAGCAGTTTCAATCGCTCGGCCGCTATCACTACTATACGCATTCATAAAATGAATATCTTTTAATCCTGTTCCTAAATTTGTGGCAACTTCAACACCTTTTTCTACTAATGGAGAATCAGCCCAACCTTGCGCGCGATGATTCGTATTTAATATTGTTTTACCGTGTCTTGTAACATATAACGTAACTGCATTCTCATTGCTATCTGTTTCTCGCTTATTCATTTCATTCTCTCCCTTTACGTTTCTATATCAATTTTACCACCTCAATTATTCATTGAGCAAAATATACGTCAGTAGATCCGCTTAATAAAAAAAGCTATCTTTCTGTATATCCATACAAAAAGATAGCATCTTTTATGATTACATTTCTTAACCGTTACTCCTACTCAGCAAAAGCACTCGAATATTGTACAATTCCTTCTACACCTCGAAGAGAATTTTCTGTTAATTCCATTATCATAAATACCTCTTCAGGCACTTCAAACGGTGCTTTTATATTCCACTCACTTGCTTTCTTAAAACCAAATTTCGGGTAGTACTCTGGATGTCCCAATACTACAACTGATCCGTATCCACGTTCTTTCGCTTTTTCTAATGCAGCTACAATCAGGTTTCCACCAATTCCTTTTTTCTGATGACCCCTAGCAACTGAAACTGGTGCAAGTGCTAACGATTCTACAGAAGTTCCATCTTGTTCTATTGTAATTTTCGATAACATAATGTGACCAACTATATCTTCATCTACCGCAACAATTGATAACTCTGGAACAAACGCGTCACATTCTCTAATACGTTTTACAAGTTCATGTTCTGTTTTATCACTAAATTCTTCCTTTAAAAATGCTTCTTTTATGACTTCTTCTGTTTTTCTATAATCATTTTTTTGTTCTTGTCTAATCGTTACCATTTTAACTTATCCTCTATTCTTTCTTATTTCTTTTTGAATTTTACGCAGTGCTTTTTTCGATCCGCGCTCAATATCGTGTTGCATTTTTCTTTCTTTATAATCAACAAATAGTGTATTTAAATCGTATCCTTCTGGATATAACTCCTTCGCTGCTACTTCTAAAGTAATACGTTTTACATTTACTTCAACGAATTCACCGTTATAATATACAACAACGTTATAAAAATTATCTTTTTCCTTATAGATGATACCAAAATCATCATGATCCAATAAATTCACACGATCGCCGATTTTGTACTCATAATGAGATTCTCTTTTTTCTTGTACAAATTTCGGTTTTCTAATTTTACTTTCATTCACTTTTTCTAAAGCGTACTCTTTATTTCCCATATACTCTTTCGCTCTTTTCAGTACATGTTCTTTTACGCTCATTTTATTCGCAATCCAAAGTGCATTACTTTCTCCTGATTTTCCGATAACTAATTTATAAAGCGGCTCTAGCGTTTCACTATTAAACTGCATCGCTGCATTCATAAAGTCATCATGCATTTCTGAGAATCGTTTAATTTCTCCGTAATGCGTACTCGCAACGGTAATACATCCCGCAAAGTACAACTCTTCTAAAATAGAAATTGCAAGTGCTGCACCTTCATTTGGTTCTGTACCGCTCCCTATTTCATCAAATAAAAGTAACGTATTATTATTTGACATCCTCATAATCTCAGACAGATTTTTCATATGAGACGAAAATGTACTTAGTGCATTTTCAATACTTTGATTATCACCAATATCTACGAATACATTTTCGAAAATAGCGATTTCTGTACCTTTATCTCCTGCAATATGAAGACCTGACATTGTAGCTAATGTTAACAATCCAATCGTTTTTAACACAATTGTCTTTCCGCCCGCATTCGGCCCTGTAATAATTAAACTACGATACTCTTGACCAATTTTAAAATGTAACGGTACAACTTGCCCTGTTAAAAGCGGATGCTTACAATTCACTAAATGAATGTAGCCATGATCGTTTAACTTCGGTTCTATTCCATCAATCGATTTACTAAACTTCGCTTTCGCAAATACCATATCATACTGACTAATTAGCTCCATGTTAATCTTTATATTATAAATGTTTTCTAACACCATTCCTGATAAAGTCGCTAAAATCTGATACTCTTCAACCGCTTCTTCTGCTTTCAAACCTGCTAATTCTGCATTCAATTTCGTAACCGTATGCGGTTCTATAAATACAGTAGAACCTTTTGCCGAGGCTTCAATAATACTTCCAGCAACTTGATTTTTATAGGAAGATTTAATTGGAATCGTATAACGGTCATCCTTTTTACTAATAAAGAATTCCTGAATGAATTTCTTATTTGCACTACTATTTAAAAACTTCGTTAAACGTTCTTTTATTTTCCCATCTACAGAATCGATATTATTTCGAATTCGTTTTAACTCTTTACTTGCAGCTACATCAATACTATTTCCTTTAATTGAAAAGTTAATTTCCTCTTCAATACTTTTATATTCAGTCATTGAATTTGCATAAGAAGCTAATACTGGTGCAAAAAATTCTTTATCTAACATAAACTTTTTAATCTTTCTACACCCACGTAAAAAGTCTGAAACACTTACTAATTCTTCTGGATCTAAAATCATCCCTTTTTCTAATTTTTGAATTGTACTAGCAATATTAGAAATGCCGAAGAAAGGAACATGCCCTTCTGCATCTAATATAGCTCGTGCTTCTGTCGTTTCATTCAAGCGATTTCTCACTACTTTTATACTCGTACTCGGCTCTAATTTGTTTACTAATTCCTTACCTAATCCACTTACACAATAAGATTTCACTATATCCTTTAATTCGTTATATTGTAACTTTTCAAAAGTCATCGTATTCATTTTGTTTCTCCTCACTATGATTGATTTTTATCATAAATGAAGATACCTACTCATTAGATTCCAATGAGCTCTACATTATTTAATTACCATTTTTATACATTAAAAATATATACAAAAAAGCTGCGGGGATACCGCAGCTTTTACATTTACAAGGCATGTGTAATAACGTATGAGGAAATAAGCCATAAAAATAGATGGCAGTCCCTTATTACACGCTTTATAAAGTATTGTAGGTATCTTCATAGGTTTTGAAATAAACGCATGACAAAATTAGGGGTATGATGTACATAAAAATCCCCTGGTCTTATCCGATTTATTTCATTAAATTTTTCCTATTTAATACCTACCGCACTCACAAAAAGCACCTCTCATTAATTTATATTATAGTCATTGAAATCTAATTTATTGAAATCATCATACTATATGTTACGTGAGAAGTAAAGGTGTCATACTTTAGTAGTACGTAACTATAGATTTCAATATTGCTTAAATTAGGTCTATATTCACTGAAGAGAAATTATAAGAAGCGCCTCCGCTATTGCGAATGTCATTTACTTCCCCTAATACATTTAATAATTATGACAAGCAATGATAGGAGGTTTACTATATGAGTGAAGAATATAATATTTTACATGGACCTGCTCTGGAACCAAATTTAATCGGTCCCACACTACCATCAATTCCACCATTTACATTCCCCACCGGACCTACTGGAATCACAGGACCTACCGGCGCGACAGGTTTTACCGGAATTGGAATAACTGGTCCTACCGGGGTTACAGGTCCTACCGGAATCGGAATAACTGGTCCTACCGGGGTTACAGGTCCTACCGGAATCGGAATAACTGGTCCTACTGGGGTTACAGGTTCTACCGGAATCGGAATAACTGGTCCTACTGGCGCAACCGGTTTAGGGATTCTTCCCATATTTGGAGCAATAACTTCTGAAGTAGGAATCGGTTTTTCAGCAGTAGTTAATACAAATATTAATTTTACCATTCCAGGACCTGCTAGTGGAACTACCCTAAATCCATTAAATAATTCTATTACAATTGATACCACTGGCGTGTACTCTGTATCCTTTTCAATTGTATTTGTAATACAAACTATATCGTCTAGTATATTAAATCTTACAATAAACGATTCCATTCAATTCGCAATTGAAACGCGAGTTGGTGGTGCTTCTGGGGTGAGAGCTACATCCGCCAGAACTGATTTACTACCTTTAAATCAAGGGGACGTTCTTCGAGTACGAATAAGAGAAGCCACGGGTGACATTATATATTCCAATGCCTCTCTTGTTGTTATAAAGGTCGACTAACTCTTTTATTACAATAAAGATTCAGGAAAAATAAAGTGAAACTTTAATAAGCCCTCACCAATCGGACTGACCACAAATAGCGGGATAAATATGCACAATATAAAAAGAAGAGGTAGACTTATGTTTCAGTCTACCTCTTCTTTTTCATCACCAAATTACTGCTGAACATATATGGAAACTGATCCTCCACTTACTTGGAATTGTCCCCAACCATCCTTATTAATTGTTACAGTATTTGTTTGATTACCCGTAATATCGTACCATACTTCCCCTGCGTTATTCTTCCCAACATCCATCCACTTTGACCCTCCTGGTCCATCAGAGATTAATGTTGCTAAACCAGAATTAGCATGTACACTATCACCTTCTCTTGTCCAGCCAATTACATCTGGATGATCAAAATAATCCCGCTGCGTACCATATGCAAAGTTTTTTCGTGCCGTCAAAATCGGATCAATTTTGTCCTTTAACGCTGGAATTTCATAGTTACTATTTCCTTTTGTACCATAGTAATCACCATAGAAAACAGAAGGATATCCCTCTGCACGCGTTAAAATAAATGCATATGCCAACGGTTTGAACCAAGGGCTCACTACAGATTCCAATGACTGACCAGGCTGTGAATCATGATTTTCAACTAGAGTAACCGCAAGTGTAGGATGATTCGCAACTACCGTTCCTTTTAAAATATTTCTCATATCATAATTCCCATTTCCTGTTGAAGCATAGTGAAAATTATAATGAAGTGGTGCATCGAACACAGATTGATTATAATTGACCTTCGCTAAATAATTATTTAAAGTCTGGATATCATTTTGCCAATATTCAGCTACTGTAAACATTTCTTTCCCCGTTTGCTGTCTAACATGATTTACCCAATCGCGCAAATATTCATGATCAATATGTTTAACAGCATCTAAACGAAAGCCATCTAAATTTAATTCCTTCGCATACCACGTTCCCCATTTTTTCATTTCATTCGCAACATCTGGATGATCAAAATCAAGATCCGCGTACATCAAATAATCATAATTCCCATTCTCGCTAGACACTTCCCAGTCCCACGCTTTACCTATGCCCCTAAATTTATAAATTCGGTTTAATTTCTTTCCTTCATCCCAATCTGTTCCGTCAAAATGATACCATTTCCATTTGAAATTAGAATAAGAATCTCCACGCCCTGGAAAGTTAAACCCTGTCCACGCACTAATTTCATAATCACCTGATACTTCAACATTTCGATTGCTCGGGTCTACTTCAACTGCTGTGACAGTTTCCGTATAATCAGCCCCACCTTTATGATTCATAACTACATCACCGTATACATCGATGTTTTTCTTATGTAAAGCGTCAATTGCAGACTTCAATTGTGCTTTCGTCCCATATTTCGTCCGCACTGTTCCCTTTTGATTGAATTCCCCCAAATCATATAAATCATATGCTCCATATCCTACGTCATTTTGCGTAGTTCCTTTATATGCAGGTGGTATCCAAACAGATGTAATTCCCTTTTGCGCTAAATTTTCAGCATCAGTACGCAAACGATTCCAATGATTCCCATCATTCGGAGCATACCACTCAAAATACTGCATTAACGTTCCATTGTTAACTGTATCTGCATATGCTTTACTCCCCTCATATATACTAGGTAAAAACAAAACAACTGACAATCCGACTATTGTTATTCTTTTAAACATCTGTACACCATCCCCTTCTAAGAAAGCGTTTGCATAGTTTATCAGAATTATTATAATATTCGTCCCACCGTTAGTAAAGTAGCAATCTCTCACTCTCCCACATTATTTTTAATCTCACTTCAAATATTCAACGTAGTTTTAATTTCACATCCTATTCAAGATTGTTTACAATTTACCTATAAAAACATAACGGAGGGATTTCTATGACAGACTTTCAAAAACAATTTTTCGCACGATTACATATAGAAGAAAAAGACACAGTTTCATTTGAAGATTTATCTAACATTATGTACGCAATGGCACAAACTGTTCCTTTTGAAAACTTAAATATTCTCGAAAAGAATTTTAAAGAAATATCAAAAGAAAATTTGAAAGAGAAAATTTTAGTAAATAACCGTGGCGGTCTTTGTTATGAACTCAATCCTACTATGTATTACTTCCTGAAAGATTTTGGATTCGATGTTCATCTCGTTTCAGGAACAGTTTATAACGCTGCAAACTCCATATGGGCTGTTGATTCTGGCCATATCGCAACCGTTTTAACACATCATAATGAACTTTATTTAATTGAAGTAGGATTCGGATTATACTTACCTCTTACCCCTGTCCCTTTCTCAGGTGAAGTCATTCACTCTGTTACAGGAGATTATCGTATTCGTAAAGAAATGACCGAAAAGGGAAACTACATTTTAGAGATGCGGAAAAACAATGAGTTCTCGGATCAATCTTCTGCTGATGATTGGACGTTAGGCTATGCATTTTATATAGAAGAAGTGGATGAAGAAAAAGCAAATACAGCACAAAAAATTATCGTTGAACATGAAGGGTCACCCTTTAATAAACTACCTCTTATTGTAAAACTAACTGAAGATGGGCATGCCTCTTTAACGAAAGATAGCCTTACAGTAGCGAAAAATGGTAAAAAAACGAAAGAAACCGTTACAGACATGCAATTTACAAACCTTTTACATTCAAAATTTGGAATTACACTATAAGTATGTAAGCCTTGTTATTTTAGCAAGGCTTTTCAATTTTCAGCAGGGATTTTTTGCAATTTGTTGTATTTCATAGTTATATAGAAATATAACTACATGTTTAGAAAGGAAATGATTATGACAGAACTTAAAGATCGATTACAAGTAGCTGATATAGAAAAATGGGATTTAACAGACATTTACCATACAATTGAAGATTGGGAAAGTGATTTTCATAAAATTGAAGTATTAACGAAGGAATTACACGAGTTTAATGGCAATATTCACGATGGCAATAGTTTATTAGCTTATTTAACGAAGAGTGAAGAAATTTCTAGCATAATATCTTTAATGTTCGCTTATGCACGATTACAATCTGACCTTGATACACGCGATACTGACGCGCAGTCTCTTGTCGATAAAGTATCACAATTACACGTAAAAGTAAGTGCAGCTAAATCTTTCTTTTCCCCCTTCTTACTTAGCATAGACGAAAGCACATTACATTCTTACATAGAAGAAACAGAAGGCTTACAATATTATAAAGAAGACTTATTTGAATTATATCGTTATAAAAAACACGTATTGAATAAGGACCAAGAAGCAATTTTATCACAGATGGGTGAAGCTCTTTCTTCTCCACAGCACACATTTGGTATGTTAAACAATGCAGATATATTATTTGGTGAAGTGACGACTGACGATGGAGAAAAAGTGAACTTAACACGCGGAATGTATGCAAAGTTAATAGAAGATACGAATCGTGAAAAGCGTAAAGAAGCTTATAAAGCATATTACAAACCATATGTTCAGTTAAAGAATTCCATCGCATCTACTTTATCCGCTGCTATTAAAAATAATGTTACCGTTTCGAAGCTAAGAAACTATCCATCAGCGCTAGAGAAATCATTATTTGGCGATATGGTTCCGAAAGAAGTATATGAAAACCTTATTGATACAACGAAAAAAAACATTCAAACATTACATACATACAATGAAATTCGAAAAGAAAAATTAAACGTAGATGAACTAAGACAATACGACTTAGGCGTCGATTTAGTAGAAGGTGCAAAACAAGACATCCCATATAGTGAAGCATTTGACATTATGATTGCATCACTAGCTCCTTTAGGAGAAGAATATATTGAGACATTAAAAAGTTTTAAAGATAAACGATATATAGACGTAAGAGAAACACCAGGAAAACGTTCTGGTGCTTATAACTTTGGTGTATATGGTGTTCATCCTTTCATTCTTTTAAATCATCACGATGATTTAAATAGCCTGTTCACTCTTACTCATGAATGCGGGCACGGTATGCATACGCACTATTCACATGGATACCAACCAAGAATTTCTGCACATTATTCTATCTTTGTGGCAGAAGTCGCTTCTACAGTAAATGAAGTGTTATTAATTCACTATTTATTAAAAGAAGCAAAAGAAACGAACGTGCGTAACCATTTAGTTGACCATTTTATTGAAAAATTCAAAGGTACTTTCTTTACACAAATTATGTTTGCAGAATTTGAAAAAATCACACATGAAATGGCGGAACAAGGTAAACCATTAAATGCACAAGTCTTCAGTGAAATTTATGAAAAACTATTTAAAGAATATAACGGTGATTCACTTGTATTTGATGAAGAAGTAAAATACGGATGGGCTAGAATCCCTCATTTCTACCGCCCGTTTTACGTATACAAATATGCAACTGGATTCGCATCTGCCATTCAAATCGCTGATAAACTATTAAGCGGTGATCCGAATGCTCAGAAAAATTATATTGAATTCCTGAAAGGTGGAAGTTCTGATTATCCACTAAACCTATTGAAAAAAGCTGGTGTTGATTTAACTACGCCAGAACCGATTGAAAGTGCATTGAAACAATTCACTCAACTTGTTGAGGAGTTTTCAGCATTATAAAAAGCATGCAGAGTATATGCTCTGCATGCTTTTTCATTTGAATTACTCTATTCTATATGCTGCTGCGTCACACAGTGAATCATACCACCATACGCATACAATTCATTCACATAAATACCGACAATTCTTCTTCCTGGAAACTGACCTTCAATAATTTGCAGCCCTAACTTGTCATGTTCATCACCATATACAGGAACTAATACAACTTCATTACCAATATAAAAATTCAAATATGAACCCTTACAGTCTGCTTCTTTTACCACTTTTCTTGTTACTGGTACTGGAATGAGCTGAAATGGCTTTCCATCTATATTTTTCGCTTGTCGTAATTCTTGATAATGCTTTTCGTACGCCTCCAAAAGGTATGGCTCTCCTTCACCGAAAGGATCATATTCATACAGTATCGTATTTTCATTTACAAACCGTGCCGCGCCATCAATATGATAATCCGTATCTTCATCATAATTATCTTCTCCGCGTATACCAGTTATCCATATAAAATTCGTTACTCCTAAATATTTCGTTAATTCCATTTCAATTTCTTTCTGACTTAGTGTGGGATTTCGATTTTCATTTATAATAGACGTTTTCGCCGCCATTAAGGTCCCGTTTCCGTTTATCTCAATTCCCCCGCCCTCTAGACAGACACTAGATTCAACTTTTGGAATGCGATACATTTCACTTATTTTATTCGGAATATTAGCGTCTTTTTCGTACGGATATTTATTTCCCCAACCATTAAATATCCAGTGCGTTAGGCAGCGATTCCCTTCCTTATCCGTTACAAAGATTGGTCCGTTATCTCTTATCCAAATATCATCAGTTTCTTGAATTAAGAAATCAATTTTATCCATATTTACATTAGCTTCCATTAACTTCGATTGGACATGTATTTTCTCTTCTTCATCACATACAACAATATGGACATTTTCTCCATAGTGAAGCTCCTTTGCCATCGATATCCAAATATCATCTAACTTAGCTCTATAACCTTCACCTCTATGTGCTTTATCATGTGGCCATTGGAGCCATGTACCTTCATGTTTCCCCCATTCCGCAGGCATATAAAACAAACTATTTTCTATATTTCTCATACGTGTTCACCCCTTATATGAATGTACGTACAGTCTATACTTTGACATCGTGTTAAGGTCAACAGGAATATCTTCATTTACTTGTAGCAACTTTATAAGGTGACTCTTTATTTCGCCTTTTTATTATGATAAATTGCTTTCGTACATAGAATAAGGATTGACATAATGTTAATGTCAATCCTTATTCTCATTCTATTTTCGTAACTAAAAAACAAATTTGTGTCACATACTCTTCTGCTAAACAATCACATTCAGGTCCCTTTATATAAACCTCATATGGCGAATTAACTATTACACACCCATTTTTTTCAACCCATTCTTCTAACGCTATATAAGCGTAACCTATATAGTCATAACTTCCATAATGCATAGTAGTAACGATATGATGTGGACTTAGTTGTTTCATTTCATACTTTGGTGCTACGTCTTCATCATTCCCCTGCATAACCGGAATTCTTAACTCAATATCACTGTTACTTGGAATATATTCTTCATCATAAAAGACTGCAGATGGAGAACCGACTATTTGAAAGTTATTTTTTTGTACCTCTTCATATAAGTCATAAAAATAATCATCCATATCATCTATATCTATTTTTACTCTTTGAGTAATTATCGTTACTTCGTTCCTCATTCCCATTAATATATCGTAACTTCTATGGCGAGCAATATTTAGACTACTATTCACCATTACCATTTCATTCATTTCTGAAATAACCTGTAAATTTTGCTTCACTTCATGAGACAACTCGATAATTTGTGATTGTATATGTTGAACAAACGAATCTTGATCCGATGACTGCAAAACAATTTTAATTTTTGGAAGAGGAAATTTATACTCCCTTAGCTTTTTTATTTTCAATGCTACTTCCAGCTGCTCTTGTTCATAATACCTATACCCATTAACCGGATTCACATATGCCGGTTTTAATATCTCCTCTTTGTCATAATGTCTTAACATCCGCGTACTCATTTTACAAATCCGAGAAAACTCAGCGATGGTATACATATCAATACTCCTTGAATATATTTTCTTTTCATTACTTATTTATTAAAACCAATCAAAAATCTTCTTCATTGAAAAATCTTCATTCTGATTTTTCAATCTTCTCATTTTCGAAGGTAACAAATGGCTTGGACAATACCACGTTAAACAATTCATTGCGCCTCCCATTGTTGATATTTCTCCTACATGAATTTGAATAACTTGCTTCTCCGTATACTGTTGAATATATCGTAAAACTTCCTCATCTTTGGCTAGTCCAAACTTAGGAACATAAAGAGCATCACATGATTCTAACATATTTATATACAACCCTTTTGCTGATGCTATCTCTTGATCATATTGTCCTTTCTCTGTATATGATGAAGGAACAACTATAAATTCAGCTTCTGGCATTTGTTCTTGAATAATCTCTTGAACACTATATCTAAATTCATGATCCCCTAAAAAATCACTAATAAACATTGTATGTTCATCAATAAATTTAACCATTCCGTCTGCGTGTGCTAGTACATCCCCTTCTTCAGCAGGAATAATAATAACTCGACTCACATCTAAATCCCATTCTAACTGCTCAATAATTTCCTCTTCTGTCCAATCATCGTTATCATCAAATATACGTTCTGTTAATATTACGGTATCTTTTTTATTCCAAATAAGATTACCACCATCTAATATTAATGGGGATTTCACATATTCAAAGTCATTCTTTTTCAACCATTTATTAAACTGTTGATCTAAATATCGCCCTTGATCATCTGGCAAATAATTTGGTCGATATTTAAATTTAACTAGATGATTTGTGACAACCGGTGCAACATCTCTTAGCCAAATATCATCATACTCAAAACAGCTCGTATGAAAGTCTTGTTCTTCAACAGATAAAGATATAAGTTGATCCGCAATTGATTTCTTTTCATTTAAACATTCATTAAAGTAAATCAAGTCTTCATAAAATGGTTGATAATATTCATTCGATTCGTCTGGTATTGCAGTAAAAATAATCCCATTATGTTTTTGTTCCATATTATTTACCTCGCTTTTTAATAGTAGTTACATAACTGATTTCACAAAGCCAACTATTCCTCAATTCATTTCTCTTTTCATTACAACTCATGAACCGCGTATATTTCATGAATGGATTATAGCATGGAGAAATATTATATATTTATATAAAAAATATAAAGCTGACGTTAAGCCTTAAATTGACTCTTGACAAGTTTTTTAAATACCATATTTTAAAACAACAATAAATGATTAAATGATTTTTTTATCAAGATTCAAACCCATTACTTCTAATAGATCGTTTTGATTATATAAATTCACTAAATGCGCTTCTACTCCTATACAAATTCCTTCTAGCGGAAGATCATTTGGATCCTGACCAAAGGGATCTTCAATTTCACCCCCTATTGCTTCAATACCTATGAATGCAAAACTTATAAATGTAAACTATTTTGATTATTGTAATGAACCATATTTACAAAAACCTCTTTCTCTATTAACCTTTTATTCTTTTAAATCACGAAAGTATACAATTAAATAATAGAATCATAAACCCTATCATTATGAGGCTGGTTAAGATTATTTCTTTCAATACCGTTACTCCTTTTTTGCAAAAAGATAAAATATCTTATTTAATTCAACAACAAATGTTCACTATTCTAAATCCCGACGCATCATTTTAGAATTCGCAATGAACAACGCACTAATTAATACAAAGATTGCACAGGCATATAACAATAAATCTAACGGACTATCGTGATCTATAATGATGAGACGCACAATAGCTGTTATACCTATATATATATAAAATATCGTAATGGAAAATGAAAATTCATTTGAAAATACTTTATAATCATTACGATGAATTCAAAGTACAAAAAGAATACGACGATACTATCAATTAAATGATAACTAGATTCATTACTATCCAATTTCAGTTCTTGTATAAACTGAATGACTTCTTTCATAAGAAACACACTTAGAACAACCCCTAAGCAAATTAAAGCTACATTTAAAATGTACTGTAAAACGATAGGGAAATACGAAAACACTATTTTAAAATTCTTTAACACAAACATTTTTCTCCTTTACCATATAAAACGAAAAGCGAACATACACTACAATTCAATTATCATCATATTTAAATTTTATTTTTACAAATAATAAGGAATGACAAAATAGGTAAAGATAAGATTTCACCTATTTTGTCTATATAGCAGCACAACGAAATTACAATTAATTACTTCAATGCAATTGGTTGTTGTTGTGTCACACAATGTATCATACCGCCGTTTTTATACAACTCCCTCACATCAATACCGACTACTTTACGATCTGGGTATAACTTCTGAATCGTATAGTTTGCGATTTTATCATTTGGATCATTATAATTAGGCACTAATACAACTGTATTCCCAATATAATAATTGATATACGATCCCTTATAATCGAGAGTTTTTCCATTCTCTAAAGCAACCTTTTCTTTACTAAGCGGCAAGTATTCATACTTATATTTCTGTCCTGAAGCATTTTTGGCATCTAACAATGTATCCATATCTTTATTGGATAAACCCCATTCAGCTAGGTCATCTTCTTTCATCGTTACAATGGTAGATTTATTATGGAATTTAGCAAATCCATCAATATGAAAGTCCGTAATATCTAAATTAGGTACTCCGTCTAACCAAATAAAGTTTGATACCCCAAGATCACTTATATATTTTTCAATTTCCTTTTCTGATAAATCAGGATTTCTATTTTTATTCGTTACCGCACTTCGAGTTAATAACGCAGTCCCATTGCTGTCTAATTCAATTGCGCCGCCTTCAAGGACAAATTTCCCCCAATCAATTCTTTCAATTCCTGATTGTTTACTCACATTCTTACGTATTTGAGCATCATTTTTATAAGGTGTTTTCTTCCCCCAACCATTAAATGCTGGATCTAATATTTTGAGATTTTTATTGCTGTCATAAACAAAAATTGGTCCACTGTCCCTTGCCCATACATCATCAGTAGGCGAGATAAAGAAATCAATCTTCTCCATATTTAACCCTTCATCTGTTAAAAGGTTATTGATTCTTTCTTTTTCTTCCTGGTCATATGCAACAATGTGGACTTTCTCACCCTCAGTTAAAGCACTTGCCATCTTAACCCAAATAGGTTCAACTTCCTGCTTATACTCTTCACCATATGTGTATTCATGTGGCCATTGTAGCCATGTACCTTCATGTTTATCTTTTTCATCTGGCATCGTATATTTCCCAGCATTTTTCTGTACCTCTACTTTTTCTCCTTCTTTCCCTTTAACATTTTCATTGTTACCCTCAAAAGAGCATCCACTAATAATCGTTGTAGATAATGTAGCTATTAAACAAAACTTTATTGCTTTTTTCATTTTTTCAACCTCCTGTTCTTGTCTCCAATACTGTAAAGCTTCACATAGTGTGAAGCTCAAGCTTTTTTATCAATGTAAAAATTACCAATTGTTCTTTGCATTACTTAGCATTTAACGACCTATTTAGATTTATTCAAATGCCAATCACCTTTTTCACCTATTTATCCCGCTATTTGTGGGCAGTAAGACCCCCACCTCAAAATTCAGCGAAAGCAAAGAAGTTAGGTGGGGCCCTGCTGATTAAAGTTTCACTTTATTCAGTAAGTAAAACTTTACAAAATAAAAAAATCGGTATTGATAATTACATATCAATACCGATTTTTTTATAATTACTTTCCTTCTATTAAATCATTCGCCATTTTCCTAAATTCTTGATTAAATGCATCATTCATACCATTTTGGACGTTAGAAAATAATATGACAAACGTTCGTTTATCCCAGTTAAAATTATTAAAAGTGTTCCAGCCAGCTAATACACCGTGGTTATGATAATAATCTGGGTAAATATAGAAACTAAATCCATATTTTCTTGCAGGTGATGCAGAAAACATATCTGATATACTCTGTTTAGAAAGTAGTTTACCATCCATAATAGCTTCATCTAACTTTTTCATATCTTCAACAGTCGTATACATTTCACCACAGCCATACAACCAGTTCATTTTTAAGCGAGGCGTGGCTATTAACTTATTATCTTTTTTCGTATACCCTTCTGCTAAGAAAATATCTTCTGGGAGTGTTGCGCCCATTCCAGATTCATGCATTCCAACAGGAGTCAAAATATTTTCTTTCACATATTCAGCAAGTGGTTTATTCGATATTTTTTCTACAATATATGCAAGCACCATATAATTATAATCTGTATATTTCCAGCCTGTCCCTGCTGGAAATTGTAACGTTTGTGCCCCAATCCACGTTACTAATTTTAACCGTGATGCTGCGTCAACACTACCTTGTCCCTGTTCTGGTAATCCAGACGTATGTGTTAACAAGTTTCGTAACGTAATATTTTTATCTGCTGGAAACGATGGGATATATTTATTTACATTGTCTTCAATGTTCAACTTCCCTTTTTCTTTTAGTTGCATAATAGATATTGCAACTACTGTTTTCGTAATAGACCCAATGCGATATTTCGTTCTTGGCGTTGTTAATACTTGATCTTTCATATTCGCATAACCGTAGCCTTTTCGTAAAATGACATGATCTTTACTTGCTACAAGAACACTCCCATTAAATCCTTTATCTTTTAAGTACTGATCTAGTTTTCCAGCTGCAATTTCATAACGCTTTTTCTCATTCGCATCAACTTCCTGCTTAACATCTTTTTGCTTACTATTTACATTAGAAAATGCCTTTGTATCATATTTTTTTCCTTTATTTGCATGTATTAGTGTAACAACACTTCCACAAAAAACAGCAAAAATAAAGAAAACGATTAACCATTTCTTTAACATACTAGGAACCCTCTTTTATCTAGTTTCACTTAACGTACATCCATTCTATTTTATATCTTTTAATTATCAAGTATATTATAATATTATTTAATATTCACTCTGTTAAAACTAGATTCCTTTTTCTCATTTTCAATTTTTACTACTCTCTATTGTATTTCTTTCTTGCAAAATTTCCAACATACAATCGGATGCATTAAACTATAATTTCAAATTCTTTTGTAACATTTGTTACATACTAAAAAGAATGGAGATGTAATATGAAAAATACCGATAAACGCAATCGTTTAGATGATAAAATGTTTCATTATCGGATAATAAAAAACAACATGGTATTAATTGAATATTACGGAAAACAGATTATGGTATTAAAAGGAAATGATGCTGAAAAATTTTTAAATAAAATAAATCATGCAAATAACGATAAAGAAAAACAGCTAATTATGGCTAAAATTACAGGTAATTTCAAAAGAGGTAATGAACGAAATTGAAAACGAATCTCATTTACATTTTGATTATACAACAAATAAAAAAGAAATGTCGCTCATTCAACATTTCTTTAGACTTTCTTCATAAAAAATTTACATTGCTAACATTCCTTCATTTTCTATACTTCCTATATAAGCTAACCGCTGAAATAGTTAGTAATACAACTATGCATAACCACGCGTACGTATATCCCTTCTTATCTACAATATAACCAAATAAAGCAGGCGCAACAATAATAGCAATTTGATTTAATGTAAGTGCAAAACTCACTGTCATCCCTACCGATTCTTCACTTGCTGATTCCGCAACTTCAGTTATAAAAAGACTAAACCATCCAATTGAAAAGAACCCTAACAATGCACTTACGCCATACAATACATTCGTTATTGTATGTATGCTCATTACTAATATTAGAATGAAGAAAATAGAAATACAAACAGTTATAAATAAGGGGGTACGCCTATTCCCCTTATAAAATAAATCACTAGTAGCTGCTAATATAACCCTACCAACCATTCCAGAAAAGAACATAACGGAAAATACTTTTCCAGCTAAAATTGGCGTGATTGATTGTTCCAATACTAAAAATTTTATAAAATGTGCAACTAACACCATTTGCAATGAAATCATACAAATGCCAGTTATATAAATTGCATACAACTCTTTTTTACACATCACTTCTTTTAACTGCATCCAAAAAGAAAGTTTACTACGTTCTTGTTTAACTTTCTCTTGAATATATGGTTCCTTATAAAATATAAAAAATAAAAACCCTCCAATTATACAAATGCATGCAATGCTATTTACCGCATAGGCCATATTATATTTTATTGTAAGAAACGGGATCAATACTCCCGCTAATGTACCACCAATCGGTATACCGGCTTGTCTAATCCCCATCGCTAACCCGCGATTTTCTTTTGAGAACCACTTCATTATCACCTTACTTCCTCCTGGCTGCGAAACACTATAAAACGTTCCTACTAATAAAAGTACAAAGAGTAACCCATTAAATCCATTGACCATATTAGTCAGTAAAAACGAACCCCCTAGTAAAAATAAACTTATCGAAATTAACAACTTTTCATTGTATTGATCCAGTAGCCGCCCAACAAAAAGCATACAAAATAGCGGTCCTATATTTACAACACTTACTAACAATCCACTCTCCGTATTCGTAAGTGCATATTCTTCTTTCCAAAATAAAGCAAATGCTCCAACACCATACGTTATAAGTGTCGCTGTTGTTTGAGCAACTGTCGCAAAAATTAACATAACCCACTTATAAGTACCATTCATCCTTTCTTCCATTAACACAATAATCCCTCCATCCCCTTCCATTGTATGAAAGTTCTGATATCATATAAAATAAAGATTTATCATATAATCCATCAAAAAAAATGATACCTTTTATGGAGGGATGATACTTGGATATAAAAGATTTAACTGTATTTTACGAAGTTACGAAAGAAAAAAACATATCTCACGCAGCTAAAAATTTAAACTATGTACAGTCTGGCGTGACAATGCGTATGAAACAACTAGAAAACGAATTAGGTGTGCCTTTATTTTACCGAAACGGAAAAGGTGTAACTTTAACTTCTAACGGTGAGATTTTATTACCATACGCCAAACAAATTATCCACTTAATGAATCAGTCTGTTAAAGCAGTTCAAAGTAATAGGATCGAACCAAGAGGCACTTTAAAAATTGGATGTACAGAATCTACAACCGCTGTAAGACTTCCATCTATATTAACGGCCTATTATGAGGAATACCCAAAAGTCGAATTGATTTTAGAATCAAATACGACGGAACAATTGATTAGACTTGTATTAGAACGAAAACTAGACGGGGCGTTTATCGCTGGAACCACTCAGCATGCTGAACTTCATACAAATATATTTCATGAAGAAGAATTAGTTCTCATTAGCAAAAAGCCTTTATCTTCCTTTAAAGACATAGGAGACATGAATTTACTTGCATTTAGTCACGGGTGCTATTATAGAAATTTATTAGAAGATTGGCTTCAAGAAGAAGGAATTTCACCTAAACGAGTATTAGAGTTTGGAACAATTGAAGCGATACTCGCATGTGTAAAATCAGGTATGGGCGTAGCAATTATGATGAAGTCTATTTTAAATGGTCACAAACATGACATATCATTCAATCCTTTACCAAATAGCTTCAAAAAAGTTCCTACTACTTTTATTACTAGAAAAGATATATATCACTCTGCTGCATTACAAAAATTTATGGAGATGACTCTCAATGCGTGAAAAGAAAATACGTGGTATGAAACGAAAAACAAACACTATGATAAAGCGAATTGAGGAACATACAAAAACATTCCCTTCTACTTTCTATAACGATGAATATTGGAATATGCTATTGCCAGTTTCGCAAGCTTTTATTGACTCTCGTAAAACACCTAGAAAAGTAAAGCGATTGTGTATTCAAACCTTATTAAATCAAGCAAATCATTTAATAAATATGAAACCGAGCGATACACATACATATCGAGTTGTTGTTTTGATTTCTATAAATAATTTGTGGGATTCGCAAATCATTATATTTAAAAATGAGGACTATTTTCATAATTTCTTTAATAGAAATAGTGAATGTCAAAAATGGATCCTTCTTTCAAATGAAATTGATTTTGGGGAGACATAGGAAATTTCAGTTTATCATTCCTTCCAAACACTTCGCTTTCAAGAAATTATTTATGATGAAGATGAATGCTATGAAAAAGAGATTCTGTTTATCGGGGAGTTAAATTAAAAAGGGTATACCTAAAACACTGGTATACCCTTTTCCACTTATTTTTCCTTCAATACACTATGTAATCGATCCGGATAATTTGTAAACATTCCTGTAGCACCCCATTTGATTAACAATCTCATATCTGGTTTCTCGTTAATTGTATAAGGGTGAATTAACAGTCCATTTTTCCTAGCCATTTTCATATATGACTCATCAATAATTAGTTCTCCGTTATCATTACGTAAGTTTGGTCCAATACCAGCTGCATACTTTTTAATTTCTTGAAAATCATCATTCGTTACACTTTTCGGTTCATGTGTAATGCCAGACCATTCGACAATTTCATTGTTTTCATTTGGATAATACCAAAGCAATTGAACTAACGGAATATTTTCATTCATACTATGAATCTTTTTCAAACTATCTTTACTAAATGATTGAATCATAACACGGCTAGAAGACATGTTTTGACCTACTAAATTATATTTTTGTAACAACGCCAACAATTTCTCTTCCATTCCTGGATACACATCTGGTGATTTTGTTTCAATATAATACTTCATACTTCTTCCATACTTTCGAAAAATTTCTTCAAGAGTTGGAACTTTTTGCCCAACATACTCTTGCTTAGCCTTTTCTGGATACGCTTTATTAAACCATGATCCTGCATCTAAACTCTTTATTTCGCTTAACGTTTTATCACGTACTTCGCCTGTTCCATTTGTAGTGCGATCAACCGCTGTATCATGCATTGCAATTAATTGGCCATCCTTTGTTAATTGAATATCTAACTCTAAATAATCCGCTTTCATTTTTTTCACTAAATCATAAGAAGCAAAAGTGTGCTCAGGTGCATGTCCACTTGCTCCGCGATGTGCAATATTTAAAAACTTATTCGTATTCCATTCATGCTTCCCTTCTGCTTTCGCATGAACAGCTCCCCCAGCAAAGATACTTCCCGTCATAAAGAAAATAACTAAAACGCTAATAATTTTTCTCATCCTTCTAACCCTTCCTACGTTGCAAATTTCAACAAGTTAATGAGATTTACACGAAATAGAAGATATACTTTCATTATTTTTATAAGCTTATATGAAAATTCCAATCTTACAAATACAATTCCCCTATGTTATTACTATACTATTTATTTTCCATATCCCTCCTATTCACATGTAACTCCTTATTGATTACAGTTCATCAATAAAAAAAGCCATAATTTATTTAGAGGACACTTCTGTATCCCTAAATAAATGTATGGCTTATCTCAAATATCTCCGGCCTCGATTAACTTGTCGAAATTAATCATACCAAACCTATTAATATTTGTGAATATTATTTTTTCAGTACGACGAAGCTTTAACCAGTATAAGTTATATATCTCATACTAATTAGTATTTGAACCTATCGAATTTTTCTGTACAGCCTGATTCCTATCTAACTTCTTTAATTTCCATTCATACAAGATAAAATTCTATTATCATTTGACGTGATATTTACGTAAACCTAGGTTTTATTTAATTACAAATTCTTAATTTCGTATATCTTTTCTTGTAAGTTTAGGTTTCTTTTGAGAATGTGGTATATTTACATGTCCCGAAGCAGCCGTGGATTGTCTCCTTTCCTTTCTTGACAGTCTAGGCTTCTTTTGAGAATGTAATTTTTTTAAATGTCGCGAAGTAATACCTTGTTTTTTGAAATCAAAGTAAAAATACAAATGTGTACTTAGCGCTAGGAAAACAACTGAAATAAATGACAATATAACGATTAGCACAATCGCCATAGCTTTTTGGCTCAAAATCCCAATAATAACTTGACCAATCATATAACCTAAACCAGAAAAATATACAATTTTAGGAATTTTCACATCTTGATCAGTTGTCCCCCTTAAGCGGGCTGTAAAATATTTAATCCAGAATAATTCAGATTTATAAACAATTAAACTATATGCAATAAGCGATAGAGTAAAAAATAAAGGTGACTCTATTTCTACGAATTCGTAAGCTAACTTTTGTACAGCTATGAAGCTACAAAATGAAATACTTAAAGCAACAAATCCAGAATATAGTAAATGTTGCAATTGAGGCTGCCGAGGCTTATGAATAGAAACCCAAATTCCCCATAGATTACATATCACATAAAATGGTAAGGCTACGTAAGAGTATATATTGAACGGTGGAAATATGAATAAAATGATAAGTAGCATAAAATTCATGATAACCCACATAAAGGCCCCTACAACATTCCTTATATCAAATGGTATTAATATTCGTATACAATCCACTATGTTGTTGCCATTATATTTGTCCATTATGCATCCCATCCATTTCCTCTCTCTTTAAATCAATATATATGCATATATACGCTCCAGATATACTAAACACAACAGCCAATAAAGAAAAGACTAAAATTAAGACCGTCGCTAAACCGTTTTGTGATAATGTACCTATACATATTTGTCCAATAACATATCCCAATCCTGATAAATAAACAATTGGAGAAATT
>NZ_CAJCKK010000023.1:0-73866 GCF_903970865.1 Bacillus sp. ME78 | reverse complement strand
GTTCTTATGAGTTAGGGTCAACTGTAAAAGGGGCTACTTTATTAACTGGATATCAAACAGAAGCGATTAAGCCGTATACACACTTCTTTGATGCGCCAATGTATTTTAAAGGAAGTTCTAAGCCGAAGAAATCGTGGAAAGAATTTGGGGATATTGATGATTTAAGAGCTTTGCAAGTGTCATCGAACGTTTATATGTTTAATACAGCTTTAAAAATGGCAGGCATTAATTATGTTCCAAACAATCCATTAGATATTAAACAAGAAACATTTAATAAAATGCGCTACTATTTTAGACAATTTGGCCTAGGTGTGTCGACTGGTATTGACCTGCCAAATGAATCGATCGGTCAAATAGGTAGAACTGATAACATACCCGGATTTTTACTTGATTACGCGATTGGACAGTATGATACATATACACCGCTTCAGCTTGCACAATATATTTCAACCATTGCAAATGGCGGTTACCGAATGAAACCACAAATTGTACAAGAAGTTAGAGAGCAACCGAATAGACCAGAGGATGCAGGAAAAGTCGTTCGGTCGATTGAACCAGTTGTATTAAATAGAGTGGATATGGAAACTTCGTACATTAATCATGTAAAAGAAGGATTTAGAAGAGTTTTTCAAGAAGCTGACGGAACCGGAACCGGAACATTTAAAGGTCTACCATATAAACCAGCGGGAAAAACAGGAACAGCTGAGACAGTATATGGTGGAGAAAGTGATATTGGAAGAGATGAGAACAACAACCGAAAAAAATGTTATAATTTAACTCTTGCCGGTTATGCACCATATGATGCGGATCCGGAAGTAGCTTTTTCAGTTGTTGTACCATGGGTGAATGATGATAAATCAGGAATTAATTCTGCGATTGGTAAAGAGATTTTGGATGCGTATTTTGAATTAAAAACAAATAGATCAAATACAAATTCAATTCCAGTAGAACAACCGAACAAGGCACAGTAAAAATAGTATCACTGCATGGAAACATATTGTGCAGTGATATATTTTTTGAGTTAAAAAGCGCTTTATAAGGTGGGAATGGATATGAAAAAGGAGATTAAGAGAGGCTGGGGAAAGTACATACTATTTATATTGGTGATAGTCATAGGCTACCATTCTTTTACTTTATGTAAGGTGGAAGGGGAATCGATGCAGCCGACTTTATATGAAGAAGACTACGTATTTGTAAATAAAGCGGTAGTACGTCTTTCTAATTTACAACACGGAGAAATTGTCATTATAAAAGAAGAGGATGAATCGAAATATTATGTGAAACGTGTAATAGGGCTTCCTGGTGATGTAATTAACATAACGAACGGAAAGGTATATGTGAACGATAAAAAGCAAGAAGAACCATATACGAACAAAGATTTATTTAACAACACACAAGTGTTTTATAACTTTCAAAAGACAAAAATTCCACCAAATAAGTTATTTGTAATGGGAGATAACCGTGAAGTAAGTAGAGATAGTCGCAATGGCTTAGGATATATTAAAGAAGATAACATAATTGGCAAGGTGGAATTCGTATATTATCCTTTTTCAAAAATGAAAATGATAGAATAAGTGGGGGATGAGCAAAACCCCACTTATTAAAGTTTCACTTTATTTTCTTTAAAAAACCTTTTGGATTAAATGATATGAAAAATTTATGTTTAGACTCGTCGATTATGAAGTTATTGTTTTTAGTTAAAAACTCTTCCACAGCTTCCATTGGGCCAGGACCCCAATCGGGAAGAAGCGGATTTCCGTTAATGGAGGTATCTTCTACAATTATATAACTGCCAGTAGTGACGATAGATTTATATAGCAAGAGTTCTTTGGAAACATGCTCTTTACTATGATCAGAATCTAAAATAACTAAAATCACATCATCAGGTTTGCGCATACTTACTATTGTTTGGATGGCCTGCACAGAAACAGAAGATGCTGTTAAATACGTAATCCGATTATGTGATGGCCGATTTGGCTGCGGAGTTATATCGATAGTAAGTACGTGACCTTTTCCAATTAAATCTAACATAGAAGCTAAATACAGTGCACTACCACCGTGAAAAGTCCCGCATTCAATAATTAAATCGGGCTTTAATTCATAAATGATTTCTTGATACAAAAAGAGATCAGAGGGAAGTTTACAGATTGGAACTCCAAACCATTGTGTATCGTTTAACCACACGAGGCTGTCGTAATATTGTTTTAGAAATTCATTGCTTATAGTATCGATTTTAAATTCTCCTTTCTAAAAAGGATTCTCTCGTTTGACGTAAAGTGTTTACGCATGAAAGTTGTACTATATATTATGTAGTAAGGAATTGTAAGGCGAGTGTTTTTACTTGAAAATAAGCCAAATAACTCATGTGGAAAATGAAAGGAAATGATCGTATGTACAAATACACAATTTGCTTTATTAGAAAAAGCGATAAAATACTGCTATTAAATAGAAATAAAAAGCCGAATATGGGGATGTGGAATGGTGTTGGAGGAAAAATAGAAGAGAATGAAACGCCATACGAAGGAATAATTAGAGAAACGTTTGAGGAAACGGGCATAGAACTTTCAAGTGTAACGTATAAAGGGACTGTTGGTTTTAAAGGTAAAGGTGAGCCCCAGGCTAGTGAAGGAATGTATGTGTTCGTTGCTGATTTGCCAGATGGAATGCAAATGAATACACCATTACGTACGGCTGAAGGCTTATTAGAATGGAAAGAAATTGATTGGATATTAGATGGTGATAATAGAGGAGTAGTTAGCAATTTACCAAAATACTTACCCACAGTATTAACAGAAGAAAATAAGTTAAAACATATATTCACGTACGATAACCGGAATATTATTCATTACACAACTGCATGTTTGAAAGAAGATGATGCGAACAAGCGATATGAAAAACAACTCGTTTCTCAATAGAAGAGGAAAGTGAAAAATCACGTTTTTGCTCTCGTTATATATGCGAGGTGATTATAAGTTTCAGAAATACAATTCATTGGTCATAATTGTAATATGTATGATATAACTTTTCTTATGGTGAAAGAGTAGAGAACATACGTAAACGGAACAAAAAAGAGGTGGCTTTGCCACCTCTTTTCCGTTAGTCACGAATCGCCTTAATCATAAATCGATGTTGCTTCACATCAAAATATCCTTTTTGCAAGATAATCTCATGTATACGATATAACTCCTCATAGTACCTTTCGACAGTGAAATCAGGAATTTGCCACGGAATTGCTTTTAAATAATAGACGATAGCGCCAATATCATAAAAGCGTTGGAAAGGGAATTCTTCTTTTGCTTCTAAGATAGTAAATCCGTTTTCCTGTAGTTCGTTACATGCCGCTTCAAGCGACCAACTTGCAAATTCACTATTTAGTGGTGTGTCAAATTGGTCATTAAGTTCCGCGCAATCGAGACCGCCAACTTGTTGTGTAAGAAATGTTCCATTTGGAGAAAGGATTCTTTTTACTTCAGAAGCAGCATATGATTCATGTTGGTTTAGGATTAGATTAAACTGACCATCTTGAAATGGCAATGAAGTATCATCGTTCACCTCTACAACAGTAACCCCTAAAGGCTCTAATTTCTTTCGAGCAATTGGCACGTTTGGAGCGTAGCCCTCAGTAGCATAAATAGTTGACGGGAACGGTTGTAACATAGATAAAAACTCTCCGCCGCCAGTACCCATATCGAGCATTGATTCTGCATGCTGCATAAGCTGGAAAGCTGTACTGCCATATGACCACGATAAAGGCTCGCTCTTCATTCGACCCGTTTCTGAAATAAAAGAAAAATCCCAACCGCTAAAATTTGTATTAGCACTTTCTAATAAAGTTAAAAATAATGGATCACGTTTCATAATTGTATCCTCCTATTTTGTAAGTAAATGATATGGTGAGAAAAGAAAAAAGGAGGACCTCTTATGAAAGGGGAACGGTTTTACGTTTCGTGTTCGAATAGATTCATATAAATTCGCTCCTTGTGAGAATAGTAATTTATATATTCGGGATAATCGAGTGGGAATCCTTTAAAATTATGGGAGAAGGTAGTTGTTTGATGAAAGATTGGATGGAGTTTACAGAAAAAGGGTGCACTCAAACTTTAGAAAAGGTATTTAGTAAACTTAAATTTCCCCCCAGCCCTTTTATGAGATATGTGATATTTCTCACTACTATTAAGTAACAATAAAGTCGTACTGTTTATAAAAGAAGTGACGTTTTTGTATCCCTTTGGAGTTACTTATCTATGGGATAAGTAAAGAAGGAGATATATAAACTGAATATAAAAACGTTTTAATTCTTTAGAAACATTCCATAATTTAGTATTGTTATATATGGAATAATTTATTTGTACGAAAAGAGGAATAAGATGTTTATACAAAAGTATAAGGGTTTGATGCTAGGGATAGTTGGTGCTGTATTAGGAGTAATATCCTTTGTTTATTTTAAAGATTTAGATTATATATAAGACGGCCCTTAAGTTATTATCTGTAACATTAATCATTATAGGTCGGGTTATTGCCTGTGATTCGACCCGTTTCAATAAAAAAGAGAATAATAACGTATAAGATTATTATTATATAAATTTAGCTTGTTGAGCATGGGGAATACTAATCTTACAAAATTGTAAGATTAGAAGTCACATAGTTAGATAGAAGTCATTAACTTATGAAAAAAACTCATCTATAATCCAGATATAAATCATTTACTAAAGGAGTATTCTAATGAAAAAAATTATAAGTTATACAGTTGTTATTGCTATTTTTATAGGAATAGGATTAGGAGTAAAACGTTATGTGCAAGGTCCAGGACAACCAGTCGATGGGATTCTAGTTAGTGGTACTGCAACTGACGTAGAAAAAGTTAAACAAGAGTTTAAAGATGACACTAAACAATCAATAGACTATAAGGTAAAGTACGTCACAACAACAAAAAGGATTCCATTATCAGAAGAAGATAAGAAACAAAATGATACAAATGAAGAATTTGAAATCAACACTACAGAATATGCAGTTATTAATAGTTCTACCGCGGTAAAATTATTTAATAAGGGACTTCTAAGAGCTAGAAAAAATCCAAATTTAGCATCTATTATTTCTGAGAGGGTGAAAGATAAAAATAAAGTATCTAGTGATCAGAATCTATTATTTTCTTATGCGGTTGATAATTCAACGGTTGCTAATTTTGAAAATAACCAGTTGAATTTGAACGGTAAGATGGTATCTGCCCAGTATGTTAAACAGCAAATTTGGATTGGGTATGTTCCAATGAACCTTGTTATTCTAAACGACCAAGACTATAATACAATTTCTGAATCAGAGTCAATAATGAAATTGATTCAATTTCAAAAACGTAATTTTGATTATAAAAACAAACAAGAAGTAGACAAAGTTTTACAACAGATTGATAAGCTCTCTTCGAATAATCAGAATAAAATAAACTTTGTAGAGGTACAAGACTAAATTAAAATGAAAATAAGGTGATATAAATGGAAATCGTAAGAATAGAAAATGTAGTCAAAAGTTATGGTGAAGGAAATAGTAGGGTAGATGCTTTGAAGGGCATAAATCTTTCTATACAGCAAGGGGAATTTGTTTCAATCGTAGGAGCTTCTGGCTCAGGTAAAAGTACATTGTTGCATATTTTGGGAGGATTGGACCGTCCGAGTTCAGGACAAGTATTTATTGGAGAGAACAATATTTATAATTATTCAGATAATGAACTTTCGATATTTAGAAGAAGAAAAGTTGGTTTTATATTTCAGTTCTTTAATTTAATTCCTGTATTGAATGTGCAAGAGAATATAGCTTTGCCCACTTTACTAGATAATGAACCTGTAGATAATCCTTATATGGACGAAATTATTGAAATTCTGGGACTTCATGAAAGACGAAATCATTTACCATCTGAATTATCAGGAGGTCAGCAACAACGGGTTTCGATTGGGAGGGCACTTATAAATCGCCCACATTTAATCTTAGCTGATGAACCTACAGGAAATCTGGATACTCAAAACACAAAAGAAGTCATGGATTTATTAAGATTGACAGCAAAAAAATATAATCAAACTATTGTATTGATTACTCACGATTTAAAAATTGCATCAACTTCTGACCGTATTATTACAATTGAAGATGGCCAAATCATTTCCGATCAGTGGCTATCCACGAATAAGCCTAAGACGGGAGGAAACTAATCTTGATTGGTAATTATAAACAATTAAGCAGGAGATACTTAAAGGGAAATAAGAAACGAACAATTTTAACTTTGATAGGAATCGTACTCTCTGTATCGTTAATTTCTACAATCGGCCTATTTATGAACGGTACTCAGATTTCTCAAATCGAGAATACGAAAAAGAGGCAAGGGTATTCTTTTCATGCCGTTGTATTAAATTACGATGAATCGATATTGAAAAAAATTAAATATAACCCGCAAATTGAATCATTTGGTTTAATGTCACAGGGAGAAACAGTCCAAGTTGGAGAGGCTGCTGTAAAAATAAATTTTGCTGATGATAACGCCTTGGAATTTTTAAAATACAGTATTATTAAGGGCAGATTGCCATCTAATGATCAAGAAGTTGCTGTTGATCCCTGGGTATTACCTTATATAAAAGAAAATATTCAAATAGGTGATTCATTCGAATTAAATGAAAAAAAATACAAATTGGTTGGTTTTCTAAGTGATAGTACATATACACAGGAAAATAAGGTGGGACGGTTACTAACCTATAAGAGTAAGTTTAGCGCTGGTGAAGGAAAAATATTAGTTGGAATTAGCTCAAAAGCAAACTTTAATGAGGTTTTAGAGGGACTCAAGACCATTTCCGGAGAAAATAATATTAATATAAGTAATGAATTAATTCAATTAGAGAAACCAGGTTACAATAATTCGATTATGGCTACGCTAATTATTACAATCAGCATTGTTGTGATAGCGACAATTGTTGTGATTTACAACGCTTTTCAAATCAGTGTCGTAGAACGAACGAGGCAGTTTGGCTTGTTGAGAAGCATTGGTGCAACACGAAAGCAAATTAGACAAATCGTTCTGAGAGAAGCTACTTTTCTGGCTGTTATCGCTATACCAATTGGAATTATATGTAGCCTAATAGCACTTGCCTCTCTGCAGTTCACTTTTTCACTTTTAATGGAAAATAGTAAAGCGGTCTCGATATTTTATGTTGATTGGAATATTTTACTGGTAAGTTCGATTATTACCTTGCTTTCTGTAATAGCGTCAAGTTTGTACCCAGCTTATTTTGCAGGGAAAATCTCCCCTTTGTTGGCAATTAGTAGCAGGTTGTCAATTAAAAAGGAACAAATCAAAAAACAAAAGAATTCCATGGTGAAAAAACCTTTATCTATTCCTTTGAGCATGGCTATGAAAAATGTTAAGCGAAATAAAAATCGCTATACCATTACAATCTTATCAATTATTATAAGTAGTGTGTTATTTATTACTTTCTCGTATTTAATGAGTGTTGCATTTGCATCTAAATCTTTTGATAAGTTATCTGTTAAATCGGATATTACAATTAAGATAGTGGATAATAATCCAGATCATTTAGCTGAAAGTGAACAAGTTTTGCATCAATTGAAATCACTTGAAAATATATCTAAAGTATACGAAAAAAAGGAGAATAGCTTTGAAACTAAATTAAAGGATGTAACTCAATCTTCCGCGACAGTAAAGGAAATAGAAAACACGATTGGAAAAAGCTATACCATTACAATCGTAAATAATTATCAAGAAAATAAAACAAAAAAAGAAGAAAAACTTACTTTACAAGTGCTTGCATATGGTTTCGTCACAGTCATTTCTTTAATTAGTAGCGTTAATATCCTCAATACTATAACTATAAGTATCATGACTAGACGAAAAGAATTGGCCGCTTTGAAATCCATTGGTATGTCACAAAAGGATTTGAAAAAAATGATTACCTATGAAGCTTTGATTTACGGTTTTTCTGGAAGTTTACAAGGAATCTTTTTTGGCTGTATATTGTCTTATATTATATATTTAGCTATATCTGATATGTTGAAAATGACATGGACGATTCCCTATGAGGCTTGTATCATTACGTTTGTTTCAGCTTTAATAATTAGTTATTTATCAGTCTTAAATCCATTGAAAAAAATTCAACAAGATAATATTATTGATAATATCAGAGAACAATAATATTATAAGCCTGGCTAGATTATAGCCAGGCTATTGTAATTGGAGTATAAGCTAGGGGAAAAAAGGAGAGGGCATACTTGAATAAAAAAATATTACTAGTTGAAGATGATGAAGCTCTTGGCATAGCCATCGAATTTTCATTGAGAAATGAAGGTTATGAGGTGATTAGAGCGTCCAGTGTAAAAGAAGCTAAACACCAGTTTGTTCACAATACATTTGATTTGTCCATCCTTGATATCGGCCTACCAGATGGTAATGGTTATGACTTATGTTTGTATTTTAAAAAGAAAAACGAGAATTCGATTATTATTTTCTTAACTGCACTAGATGAAGAAGCAAATGTGGTAATGGGGCTGGATATAGGCGGTGATGATTATATAACCAAACCTTTTCGGGTTAGGGAACTCATGGCCAGAGTGAAAGTACAATTGCGTAAACAAGCGTCGCTAGAAACGCCATCTCAAATTTTAAGATCTGAGAATATAAGAATCGATACGAACCTAGTCAAGGTTTATAAAAATTGTGAAAGTATTACATTGACGAATTTAGAATACAAGCTGCTATTGAATTTCATGAAGAATTCTCACAAAGCATTAAAAAGAGATGAACTCCTACAACAAATAACAGAAGGAGAAAATGTTTTTTTTGATGAAAACACGTTATCTGTATACATAAAGCGTTTAAGAGCTAAAGTTGAAGACAATCCTCAAAAACCACAGTTTATCGTTACCGAAAGAGGATATGGTTATCGTTGGAGCAAGGACGTGATTGGGTGAGCAAGATAATGAAAAATACCGAGTTAAAAAGCTATATGACGATACTAGCCGTCCTTTTATCTATATTTGTGATTTACCAATTTATTATTCAACAATTATTTTATAATCATTTGAAAAGAGACTCTATTGCAACATGGGGGGAAATTACAGCTAGGTTGGTAGAGCAGAATCCAGAAAATGAAGCGGAAATTATGAAAGTCTTATCAAGTCATTCGTCTCACTCAAGTAAATATCAGGAAAAAGGGACAGAGATCCTAAAGCAATATGGATTATATGAAGACTTGGATTCAAAATTTTTTCCTCACTTAAATAATCTAATTATTAATCACAATCAATTTATGATGTGGGGATTGATTGCTTTTGGATTTTTACTTTTTGTTGCAAACTACATGCAACAAAAAATTATTTTCAATAAGATTAGCCAGCTTACTAGAGCTGCAAAAAAGATAATCGAGGGAGATTACTCGGTTGTCATCAATGAAAATAAAGAGGGGGATTTCGCGAAACTGGCGATTTCATTTCGTTCAATGAGGGATATCATTAGAAAAAATATGCATGATTTGCTTGAAGAGAAACGGTTTTTAGGAGAAATGTTGCAGGATATATCTCATCAGTTAAAAACGCCGCTTTCAACTATTTCTATCTATAATGAAATGTTGTTAAATGAGAAACTATCCCGAGAGCAACAAGCTCAATTACTACAAAATAATGATATTCAGATTTCTAGAATGAATGTCTTAATTCAGAATTTGTTAAAATTAGCAAAAATTGATGCAAAAGCGATTTCGTTTGATAAAGAGCCAGGGAATTTAGTAGATACGACTGAGGAAGTACTAAATCGCTTGCAAAGCATGATAAGTGATAAAAATATTTTGATTGATTGGAATGCACCAAGAGAAATAGTCGTTATTCACGACAAATTATGGATGCAGGAAGCTTTGTTAAACCTGTTGAAGAATGCAATCGAACATTCTAAACCCGGTGGTAAAATAATGATTCAGGCCAAAAATTCTCCAATCTATACAGAACTAGTAATCCAAGACTTTGGAGAGGGAATTTCAGCTGAAGAATTACCTCATATTTTTGAACGATTCTATAAATCAAGTAGTTCTAAAAAGCACGGATCGACCGGAATTGGATTGGCACTTGTCAAAGCTATTATAGAGGCACATCACGCCTTAATTACAGTTAAAAGTGAAAAAAATGCTTATACAAAATTTACAATTATTTTTATGAAATTTTAATAACAGTTTGGTATATATTTTAATCTTTTTAATATAAAGGGGTTTTTTTATGTTTAATAGATTGAAGTGTTTTCTTTTATCTGAGAAAGAAATAGTTGATACTGTGAAAAAATACAAGGAGGAAAAAATACACGTTTCCATAATAAAAGATTTTTTAGGGGATTTAATCATAATAAGAACTTTTACATTTTTAATGTTTGTTCCAGTATCAACTTTTATTTTTTCAGTTATAATTTATGGAGCTGTTTTCTTTTTATCAGGCATTAAGATTACTGTTTGGGGCATCACTATAATGTTATTAGTTCCAATAACATTACTTTTCTATATGAATATAACTAATACATCAATTATTATTACTGATTTAGTGAGAAAATTTTTATTAACCATAAAGTATCTAAATCCATTTTACTCAATCATAAATAAACCTTGGCTCTTTATTTTTGAATTATTAATTGGTTTTTTATATGTATTTCTGCTATCTTTATTTTCTATTTGGATAGTATTACATTCATTAGAAATAGATTTTTCTGAATTTAGTTCGGAGGACAATCGAAGTTTTCAATTTTCAATTATTATTTTACATACAGCAATTTATTTGTTTATAAGAGTTCATGGCCAGTATTGTAAGACAACTAAGCAAAAAATTAAAAAGCTGAAAATGAAGTTTTATTTATGGTTTTGTTCTATGATTGCAAGTATTGTATATATATTTGAATCACTCTTTAATTATATGAATGGAATCCAAGCAATTTATTTTATTTTTGTTTTAATGATTGCTTTAGAAAGAACAGTGACACATTATAAGAAATTTATAGATTTTTTAGAATGTGAAAATTTGTATGAAAAATATTTTTAGAGAGAAAAGTCTTTTGAAATATAAAAAGTTATACCTACTAAATACTGGACGAGTAAAAAAACGCTATTCTTTTTCTAGAATCATAGGAAAAGATAGCGTTTTTGTTTAATATACTCAAAAACAAAAATCTTTTGGTAAAGTACCATTTTTAATAACTGTTCTTAACCCATGTTTTATAATCCAAGGATTAATAGGATGCTGTTTATCACGTAATTGCTGTAACCACTGAAAAACGAGTTCTTTATCTTCTTTCGTAATATCGTTAATATGATTGGCTACAGATTTTTGAACATATTTAGAAGGGTCATTCATTAATGGTTCAAGAAGTTGTAAATTGTACTTAAAATCACCTTTTAGAGCTTCTATTTTTTTAGCCCAAGGAAGCCTTGGTCTTGTACCTTCAGAAACTAATCTCCTAATGTGGCTGTTTTCGTCATGAATCCACTGTTGTAATATGTTTAGTGTATCTTCATGGTATGTTTCAAGAAAGGGCCGAATGGCATATTCAGCAGTATTCCTTTTCGTTATTTCATACATTGCATTAAACGAGATTTTAAAATCGTTAAGCCCATATTTTTCAACGTATTTTGCAACAGGCATGTACATATATCCATTTGTAAATGTGCCTACTTCTGTTGTATTTTCTGGTCCTAATGTTTTCAGTAATATATGTATTGCGGCATTAAAATCTTTTTGTAAAGCATTGTGTAATTCATCTGCAATTACTTCAATACGCTGTTTTAACTCTAAATTTTCAACTTTACAAGCTACAGAATCTACAAAGATGCTTTTAGAGAAACAAGGATCGTGTTTACAAATAGAATCAGCTATTTTTTCTGCTAATTCTTCATTAAATAAAAATTTTAACGGAACATATTTACC
The DNA here is from genome assembly GCF_903970865.1 of Bacillus sp. ME78. Classification (NCBI taxonomy): domain Bacteria; kingdom Bacillati; phylum Bacillota; class Bacilli; order Caryophanales; family Bacillaceae; genus Bacillus; species Bacillus sp. ME78. Next base: position 61,926 of record NZ_CAJCKK010000023.1, on the reverse strand, counting down.
CATTTTTTCACCTCGGTGGTCAAATGAAAACAATTTTTATTTTTTAATCGACAATCCATAAACCAAAGTCTCACTCGGAGTCGTAATACTAAAACCTGTCGTCTTATAATCAAGTTTCACCGTATCACCAGTGTAGTCTTTCGTGAATGAATCCATTTGTACGATAAGCTCTGCATCTTCATATACAACATCATCTGCGTTATATGTATCCCAAATTAAATCGACATCAACGAAAATACTACAAGAGTTCGTCATTGTTCCTCTAATGCGAACGATTTTTTTATCTTCAAGTTCTAATCTATGTATAGCTGCTTTTGCTTCATCAGTAATGCGGATGTTCATTGTATCCCAACCTTTATTTATATTTCCTTTATTATTGCAAAAACAGGAGCAATAGGGAAGTAAAGAGGTTTGCAACAAAAAACGAGCAAACAAATTTGTTTGCTCGTTTCACTTTATTTTAGTTCACATTTATCAAGTGGAATCACTTTTGTTTTTTTCGTAAATTTATAACCTAACCATAGTACTAAGAAGAGTGGTAAACCGATGTAAGAAACGAGTACACCGTTCCAATCAATTGCTTCACCCATAAATGCGCCGTAGTTTTGTCCTAAAATTACGATGATACAAAGTGTAAATGCGAAGATTGGACCGAATGGGAACCATTTTGCTCTATATGGTAAGTCATTTAAATCTTTTCCTTGTGCGATATATGCTTTACGGAAACGGTAATGACTAATTGCAATTCCAACCCATGCGATAAAACCAGACATTCCGGATGCGTTTAATAACCAAATGTATACAACACCATCACCGAATAAAGAAGCAATGAAAGCAATACTACCAACAATTGACGTTACGATTAACGCGTTAACAGGTACACCGCGGCTATCTAATTTACCAAGAAACTTTGGTGCTTTTCCTTGGCGTGCTAAATCCCAAAGCATACGAGTTGATGCATACATACCAGAGTTACCAGCAGATAGTACAGCAGTTAAAATAACAGCGTTCATAACAGAAGCAGCAAAGGCAACGCCCGCTTTTTCAAAAATAAGTGTAAACGGACTTACTGTAACATCACTTGCAGCAAGGCTTTCAGTTGTATAAGGAATTAATAAACCGATAACGAGAATCGCAAGGATATAGAATAAAAGAATACGCCAAAAGATTGAACGAATTGCTTTTGGGATATTACGTTCTGGATCAGACGTTTCACCAGCAGCTACTCCTAATAGTTCAGTACCTTGGAATGAGAAACCAGCTGCCATAAACACACCGATAATTGCCATGATACCGCCGTTAAATGGTGCATCTGCAACAGTGAAGTTTTTAAATCCAACCGTTTCACCGCCCATAATTCCAAAAATCATCATGAAACCAACAATTAAAAAGATAATAATCGTAACTACTTTAATAAGTGCGAACCAATATTCAGATTCACCAAACCCTTTAACAGATAAATAGTTTAAAAGGAAAATAATAGCTAAACATAATCCGCTCCAAATAAGAGAAGGGGTATCTGGGAACCAAAATTTCATAATTAATGTTACGGCTGCAAGTTCAGCAGCAATCGTAATTGCCCAGTTATACCAATAGTTCCATCCAAGTGCAAAGCCAAGTGATGGATCAACAAATTTTGTTGCATACGTGCTAAAAGATCCAGTAACAGGCATGTAAGCTGCAAGTTCAGCTAAGCTTGTCATTAAAAAATAAACCATAATTCCAATTGCGGCGTATGCAATTAATGCGCCACCAGGTCCAGCTGTATGGATGACACCACCGCTGGCAAGAAATAGTCCGGTACCAATTGTACCACCGAGAGAAATCATCGTAAGGTGACGAGATTTTAATCCGCGTTTTAATTCACCTTGTCCTTGTGTAGTTTGCGTTTTAGAGGTAGATTGATTTGTTGCGCTATTCATGTTCAACACTCCTTTTCTTGTAGGTTAGGAAGGAGCGGGGGAGAAAAATACAAAAAACCGCCAAAGGAATTTGGCGGAACGTTTCACAAATAACCACCCCATCATACCCTTCCGTTAAGATAGCACCCCACGTTTACACGGTAATTTTGTAAACGTGACAGTTCTGTTCCTTTCGGAGACAGCCCCAGCTCATATTTCCAGAGAAGAAATATAAACTTCGGCAACTTTTCCTTTCAAACGGAGTCAGCTGACATTCTCTGTGTCTCGTCCGTTTTACTATTAAAAGTCGCAACCTCTACCTCATCGGATTGATGAGGATTTATATATTGCTAAGATTTTTAATATATGGCAATTGTAATGACTTTCTGAATATATTGCAAGATATTTTGTTAGGAAAAGTCAAAAAATATCGGTTATTGTATAGGAAACGCTTGCAAAACTCCACCCGAACCTACTATTATGTAGCAATAAGCAAAGAAAAAATTGTTATACAAATGTTTCGCAAAAAATATTGAAAAACCCTCTAAATTAAAAGAAAATTCAGAAAAATATAATTCGACATAACTATCAAAAGAGGATTATTCCTTAAATTCGTTTCAAAGAACAAGCGTAAATTTAACGAATAGGATGAATATTCTTTTTATTTTTAGTAAAATTGAGGTATTGTTTAATTGAAAAGGGGAAATCAATATGAAATTAGAAACAGAAAGGCTCTATATAGTGCCGTGTACAGAAGAGAGAATTCAAATTGCTAACGAGCAAGGATACAATGGCGGTCCGCATATTGTAGGGCATGTAAAGAATGTAAAACAAGATGCAGCTATATTACCATGGGGCGCGTGGTATGTTCTTCGGAAAGAAGATGATAGCGTTATAGGTGATATTGGGTTTAAAGGGAAACCAAACGAGAATCAAACAGTGGAAATTGGCTATGGATTTATTGAGAAATATTGGAATAAGGGCTATGCAACAGAAGCTGTAAGAGAACTAATCGATTGGGCTTTCAAAACAGGAGAGGTAGAAACAATAATTGCAGAGACACTTCTAGATAATTATAGTTCGATTCGTGTTTTAGAAAAGTTACATATGAAGAGAGTAAATGCTACAGAAACGATGATTAATTGGAAAATAGAAAAATAAAAAATACCGCTCTAAATTGGGCGGTATTTCTTATAGTTATGGTAGCATTTGCTTCTGATCATTTGGATACTCAGCCGTTGATGAGTTAGGACGATTGGAATGATTTCGAACAGCAATGAAAATAGAAATAATAACGACAAGACCAACTGCAACGTAAGAAAGTGAAATAATAGTTGGATCCACTTTAAATGTAGTAAGCAGTGTACGTATATTCGTAAAGATAATAAGACCGCCAACTAATACCCCAAGTAAATGTGCTGGAACGATACGAACTAACCATGCAGCAATTGGAGCTGCGACAATACCGCCAAGCATTAAGGCAAATACCCAAACCCAGCTTACTTGTTCCCAGCCAAGTGAGATGAAGAAGCCAATTGTTGCAGCGAGTGAAACAGGAAATTCACTCGTATCTACAGATCCAATAACTTTTCTAGCTTCATTTCCTCTTGCTAGAAGAACAGGCGTCGTAATCGGCCCCCAACCACCGCCACCAGTTGAATCAACGAATCCAGCGAATAAACCAAGCGGCACAAGTTGTTTTGCAGACATACGCTTATTTGAAGTGACAATTTGTTTTTGAATGATGAATCGTAATAAAATATAAACCCCTAAAGTAAATAAAAATACGGAAATGTACGGTTTGATTACATCGCCAGGCAAATTACTTAAAAAACATGCCCCAACAAATGCGCCGATTGCCCCAGGTAATGTAAGCCTGGAAACTGTATATTTATCAACGTTTCCAAATTTGATATGAGATGCGCCAGAAGCTGCAGTTGTAACGACTTCAGCTAAATGAACCGATGCGGAAGCTACAGCCGGTGCAATACCAAACATTAATAATAGTGAAGTAGAAGTTACCCCATACGCCATTCCGAGTGCTCCATCGATCAATTGAGCGAAAAATCCAATAATAGCAAAGACAATTAATTTCTGCATAAATAATCCCCCTGTAATAATAAATGAAAAAGACACTTTTCCCGTATGAGAAAAGTGCCTTTGGTTTTTCCAATCAGCAATAATTAAATTTGTTTCATTATAATACATATTAATCGTATAAATCAACTAGGTTTTAAAGTTTTTGAATTGAATGAAAGAAAAATAAAATATACAATAAAAGGATGGAGAGAAAGGGGAGAAAGACATGTTACGATTTGATCATCTCGTTCACACAGTTCATGGTACACCGGAGGAAGCGGCAAAACAAATGCAGGAACTTGGATTTCATACCGCACTAGGCGGAGAGCATACGAACTGGGGTACTTGGAATAGTTTAAGTTATTTTGACTTATCATACATAGAATTTTTGGCAGTTCAACATGAAGAAAAAGCGAAAGAAGCAGAAAACCCATTAGTACAAGAAACAGTGGTGAAACTACAAAATGGAGAAGGAATGCTACAAATCGCAATCCGAACAGATGCAATTGAGGAGCTAGTAGTTAACTTTAAGAAGCACGGCTTACATACGATAGGGCCATTTGAAGGGAAACGCATGAGAAAAGATGGCCGGCTTTTAGAATGGAAAATGTTATTTGTTAAGCAAGAAGAGAACGGACCGAAATTACCTTTCTTTATACAGTGGAATGAAACGGATGAAGAAAGAAGAAACGATTTACATAACAGTGGGACGATTACTGAACATAAAAACAAAGTACAACAAATTGAAACGATTCATTACGCAGTGAAAAACGTTCGAGAAACAGTGCGGAAATGGAAAAAAGTAATGGGACTATCTACAAGCTCAGTTGTGAAAAATGAAAACTGGAATGCTGAGTGTCAAAGTGTAGTATTTGGAGATATTCATGTGCAGTTTTGTGAACCGATTGAAGAAGGGCTAGTACTAGAACATTTGAATAAGAATGGTGAAAATCCATTTGCAGTAGAGTTTACAGGTGGAAATAAAAGAGAGCATGAAGTGCTAGGTAGTTTGTACATATATTAATAGAGGTGAATGTTGTGGAAGAAATGCTTAGAGAGATAGAGAGAAAACTAGAATGGCCTCGTATTGCAAAGTGTACAGCTATTTCAAAAGGTTTTTCACATGAAGAGAAGTATAAAATTGAATTAAAGAATCAAGAAACTTATTTTGTAAAAATATGTGATGCTGTTCATTCTGAACGTAAATAAGAAGAATATACGTATATGCAACAATTAGAGTCATTACATATTCCAACACCCAAGTTAATTCATTTCATAATACTTGAGAAATTAAATAAATGTGTTCAAGTATTTGAATGGACCCGAGGTATAAATGGTGAAGAAGGTTTAACGAAGCTAACGGTGGAAGAACAGTATAATGCAGGAAGAAAAGCAGGGGAAGTATTAAAGAGAATTCACTCAATTGAAAGGGAAAGTGCAAGTAATAAATGGGAAACATCTAGATGGAATAAATACGAAAGATACATAGAGGCACTAGCAGATTACGAGGTGAATTTTCAGGATTTGAAGCCAGTATTAACCTTTGTAGAAAATCATAAAGATTTATTGAAAAATCGTCCAATAAGATTTTTACATGATGACTTCCATCCAGCAAATAGTATGATTCATAATAAGGAGTTTATCGTTATTGATTTTGGTGGATATGATTTTGGCGATCCAATACACGATTTTTATAACGTAGCGATTTTTACTACAAGAATAAGTAAATCATTTGCGGTTGGACAATTTCACGGTTATTGCGGAGGCGAACCATCGCTTCATTTTTGGAAACTGTATACATTGTACGCCGCGATGACATTCCCAGCGGATATAGTTTGGACGAATTGAAGTACGCCGCATTTAGTAGATGAGATGAAGGAAAGATTAAATGGAATTTTAGAAGATCATAATCATTTTTCATCTTATATTCCAAAATGGTATCAATCAAGTGAATTTAATAAATAAAGGAGTAATTTATATGGATAAAATAGCAGTAATTTCAGATATTCACGGTAATATTCAAGCATTAGAATCCGTGTTAAATGATATTAAATTAAGAGGAATCGAGCGCATTATTTGTCTTGGAGATTTAGTAGGAAAAGGACCTCATTCCAGTGAAGCAATTGAAATCATTCGTAAAGAATGTGAAGTAGTCGTAATGGGAAACTGGGATGATTTTATTACAAAGCCGACTGAATTTGAAGCATTAAAATGGCATCAAAAACAATTATCAGAAGAACAAAACGACTATTTAAGAAGTTTACCATTTTCAATCGAATTTTTTATGAGCGGCAAACTCATTCGTATGTTCCACGCCTCACCGAGAAGTTTATATGAAAGAATTCAACCACACGCTTCAAGAGAAGAACGTATTAGTATGTTCGAAAATAGTGATCTGACGGAAAATATAGAAGGGGAAAGAAAACCAGATGTCGTTTGTTACGGTGATGTTCACCAAGCGTTCGTTCAAAATTTCAGAGGGAAAACGTTATGTAACGCCGGTAGCGTAGGAAACCCACTTGAAATAACACAAGCTTCCTATTTAATATTTGAAGGGACTTACAATGAAAAAGAAGCAGCAAGCTTTTCTATCCAACTCGTACGAGTACCGTATGATATTGAATTAGCTATCAGACTAGCAGAAGAACTCGAAATGCCAGAAATTGCAGAATACAAACAAGAATTACGGACTGCACTGTATCGAGGATTTAAGGGGAAATAAGGAGAAATATAAATCAATATTTGTTGTTTATAATTATGTTATGTAGACTAATTACAGGGGAGATATTAGATGGATAAAAAAGAGAATCCGAACGATTGGCCTGTATGGGCGAATGAGTCAGTAGAGATAGTTAGTGCAAATCCTGATTGGCAAGATAAAGGCCGATGTGAAGAACAGCAACTATATGAACTGCTTGCTCCTCTCGGTATAAGCAAAGTAATACATATAGGAAGTACATCCATACCTGATTTACCTGCAAAACCTATCATTGATCTAATGGCTGAAATAGACTCTTTTGAAAGAGTACTAGATATTTCAGCTACATTGGCCATATATAATTGGCATTATGTAAGCCCAGAATTAGATGAAAGACCTTGGAGAAGGTTCTTTGTGAAAGTTAAGAATAATAGGCGTGTAGCTCACCTGCATTTGATGGTTAAAGGAACTGAGCGATGGGAGCAACAACTTTTGTTTCGCAACCACTTACGAGAAAATCCACAATTAGTTTATGAGTATTCAAATCTTAAACAAGATTTAGCTAAAAAATTTAAACAAGATAGAGAAGCATACACAAAAGCTAAAACAGAATTTATTAAACAAGTTCTAAAATGATACAACCTTGGATTGTAAATATGTTTGAATACAAAAGAAAAAACAAACTTTATTTTATAACTTAAACTTACATGAAAGGCATGTAAACAAAGTGATAGACTGCGATATTTTAATGTATTTCCTTTTATTTATTAGGATAAATTATATATAATTGAATCAAGTTCATATAAGGATAGGCAATTACAGGGGATAAGGCGAAAATATGTTAAAAAACGCAAAAAGGGGACAAGAAATATAATGAATGAAGTACTAGAACTAAAAGAAGAACTACTACAAATTAAAAATAACAATTATGCTGTACCAGAAGATGTGGATGCATATCCATATGCGCAGTGGATGTTAGATTATATCGGATCACCTGATGCTGAATTACGTGATGATTTAATTTATAGTACGCTTCACACATGGATTACAAATGATGTATTTAGACAAAAAGAATTACGAGGATTAATGCTGCAAGCAATTAGCTCTGATTATTTATTTTATAAAATTGGTGAAAAGGGAACAGACTCTGTTTTTAAACGTGCATTCTCCGTATTAATTCCACCACTTATTTTATCTGTTCATGAAAGAGAACCACTGTTATCTGAAGAACAACTGTACAGTGTGGCAGAACAAGTGCTGGAATATGTATATTTAGAAGAAGATGTAAGAGGCTACGTAGAAGGAAAAGGCTGGGCACACTCTACTGCACATGCAGCAGATGCGCTCGACGCTTTAGCACGTACAATCCAAAATCGTGAGTTCTCATATGCAATACTAGCTGCCGTTCGTCAGAAGGTACGCTTACATGACTACGTATACATTCACTTTGAGGATGAGAGATTAGTAGCACCAATTATGTCGTTACGTAACCAAAATCTTTTAACTGAAGAAGAGTGGAGCAACTGGTTACATAGTATAGCAACTGTTGAAGACATCCGACATCCGCAGCATGCTATTTTAGTACAAAATATTAGAGCTTTCTTAAGAAGTTTATATTTTAGAGTTTTAGAGACAGAGGGTAGCACATCCTTTACAGATGATATATTGGAGACTTTGAAAGGGTTGCGTAGGTATTAAAAATACGTTTTTCTAAGAGAAAAGTACATAAAACCACTACCTCCCAACCATACTAATAAAATGTGTTGGAGGTGAGTTTTATGGACAAAAAAGACTTTGAAAAAGGGTATAATGATTATTTACATCAAGGAGACGAACGAGCTCAATTTGAAATAGGTCATGAAGTCAATTCAGGAGCAGAACAAATTGTTGCTGTTCGTAAAAATGATGATGGAGATTTAATAGCGTTTAAAACAAGTAGCGGGAGAGAGTTAGATTATATGACTGCTCTTAATGAAGCAAAATCAGGGAAGTTAGCTCATGTGGACGTATTTCATAAGTATGGCAGAGATATTATACGTAGTGAACCGGATGGAATAAAAGAAAATAACTTAGATAATTTACCTTCATTTTAAACGGGTAAACCTCAAGAAGAGAATGTACATTACGATATTCTCTTCTTTGTTTTGCGAAGTTTTCCTAGCAAATAGACGATTCATTTTTAAAGTGAGATCATACTTTTAAAGAGTGCTCTAAATTTCTCTTTATCTTCTGCTGTAAATGGTTTCGGTCCCTTTGTACGTTTACCACTTTTTCGAACCATTGCACTTAAATATCGTGTTTGTAACAATTGTTCAATGTTATCATTCGTATACTTATAGCCTTTATGGTGTAGAACGATACAGCCTTTTGCTAAAGCGAGCGAAGCAAGACCGTAATCTTGTGTTACGATTAAATCTTCTTTTTTTGCTAACTGCATAATTCGGTAATCTGCAGCATCTGCTCCAGAATCAACATAAATTGTTTCGACACCTTTTGGCTGCTCTGCATTAGAATAATGTGAAAAACTAGTAACGAGGGTAACAGGAATTTCCACATTCGTAGCCTCAAAAATAATCACATCTTTTACAGGACAAGCATCTGCATCAACGTAAATCTTCATTTTATCACTCCTATAAATAGGTTCGAGTTGATAATAATGGTAGATTTAGGTTTTGTCAAACGAGAAAGCTTTATTTAAAGTTATTTTCACATACCAAAATAGCCTCGCGTAAACGAGAAATACCTTCCGCAATTTGATCAATATCCACTTTTCCATAAGATAAACGTATATAACCATCTTTCGCACCGAAAATACTACCTGGCATAAAAGCAATTTCTTGTTTTAAACTTTGCATAATGAGTTGTTTTTCGTTTATAGGTTCTTTTAATTTCCCCCAAATGTATATACCACCAGTAGGGTTTGAAAAAGAGATTTTATCATGAAGTTGCTCGTTTAGGGCACGAACGATAACGTCTCTTTTTTCTGCTAATTGTTTTCGTAACGGTACGATATGAGACTGAAATGGTACGGTTTCGAAAAATTGCTGCATAAGCCACTGCGGGAAAATACTCATTCCTAATTCCATTTGGTGCCGTGCGTCTGACAATCGCTCTACGACAGACTGTGGGGCGACAAGCCAACCGACTCGTAATCCTGGCGCAATCATTTTTGATAAAGAATGTACATAAATGACAGTTCCGTTTTCATCTATTGATTTCAAAGTAGGACAAGGTTGTTTCTTTTCTAGCGTCAGCAAACTAGAGGGATCATCTTCAACGATTGCAATTCGTAAATCTGCGCAAAGTGATAATAGTTTTTTTCTACGGTTTGGATGAAGCATCGTCCCCGTAGGATTTTGGAAGTTTGGATTTAAAAAGATCATTTTAATACGGTGTTTTCTATATAACTCCTGTACATCATTTGGATTAATACCATGTTCATCGACAGGTAACGGGAAAATACGAATACCTGCTGATTGGAATAACGGCAAGGAATAACAGTGTGAAGGACTTTCGAAAGCAACGGCATCACCTGGATTTAATAAACATTGCACGATAAGGTGAAGTGCTTGCTGTGCGCCAGATGTAATCATAATGGATTGTTCAGTAGCCTCAACTTTTAAATATTCCTTCATATATTTTACGACCGCTTGTCTTAGCGGGAGATAGCCTTGCGGATGATCGTAACTTAATGAATGCGTTAACGGTTGTTCACGTAAAATCGCTTGTAGTTGATCGTGGGGATAAAGATTACAACCGAGCTCTCCGTTTGCAAAATCAATAATATTTTCATTTTGTTGTACTTCTGCCCGAATATGGCGAAGTAGTGGTAAGTTTGGTAAAAAAGTACCACCTTCTACGAAATTTCTCCAGTTCGGCGTTAATGTTGGAGAAACACCCCACATATGTGTACTCACTCGTGTTCCTTTACCAGTCGTACTCTCTACAATTCCCATAGCACGTAGTTCATTATAAGCAGTCGTTACTGTACTTCTGTTTACATTTAACTGCGTAGCTAATTTCCGTTCTGAAGGGAGGAAGCTTCCTGGAGGAAGTTCTCCATATGTAATACGTTTTTCAATAAAGTCAACAACTTGCTGATAAATAGGGATTTTACTGTCACTATCTAGTTTCCATTCCATAAAAAACGCCTCCGTATCTCTTATATACATCAAGTATAGCAAATTGGCTGGGTAAAAAAACAGCCAATTGGACGGTGTTATATCCAGCCAATTTTACTATGCTAAATAGGGAAGGGGAGATTCGGATGAAACGATGGCAAATGGAATGGCTCCTAGTATCAGTTGCATTAGTATGGGGAGCAAATTATACAATAGGAAAGTATGGAGTGGCATTTATGTCATCCATTCAATTTAATAGTTTACGATTTTTAGTAGCATCACCGGTATTATTACTTATCACTTTTATGATGGAACGCTCATTACGTATTGAAAGAAAAGATTGGTTACGATTAGTAGCAGTCGGTATCGTTGGTACAACAATGTATCAAACGATGTTTATGCTATCTGTGAAATATACTTCAGCAACAAACGCCTCATTATTAATTGCAATGTCACCTATTTTTACAGGGATATTAGCAGTATTGCACAAACAAGAACGTTTTTCGATGAAAGTACAAATTGGTTCAATAGTGGCCTTTGTTGGTGCAGCATTCGTTTTATTAACAGGGCATACAGGAGGAGCTACTTACGAATATGCGTGGCTCGGAAACATAATTGGATTAGTCGCAGCGATTGCGTGGGGATGGTACCCAATATTAGCGCAACCTCTTATAACAAAATATTCCGCAATGAGAGTCACATCTTGGTCAACTTTAATTGGAATTGTACCTCTCGTTGTATATTGTTTATTCAACGTAAATACATTAACGTGGCCAGTAGACATGCCAAGCTGGGGGTCTCTAGCATATTCAATCGTCTTCGCGACAATCTTCGGACTTGCAATGTGGTATGTCGGTATTAGTAAAATAGGCTCAACGAAAGTAATGGTTTATATGTATCTTGTACCATTGTTCGCAGTTATCTTCGCGGCAGTAACTATCGGAGAGCAAATCAACATGATGCAACTCGTTGGCGGACTTATAATCTTTATCGGTTTATATGTTGTAAAAAAGGGTGGAATTCAAAAGCCAGCTCTCAATTTGAAAAAAGTAAGTTAACAATAAAAAGGATCTCTTTCATATAGAAGGAGATCCTTTTGGTTTTTGTAATAAAAGCGCTTGTTCAACAGCCCATTTTTGATGATCATGAATGAGAAGCTCTACAGCAAGTAAAGGAGACATCCACCGCAAAACATGATCTTCCTCACAGTTTTCAGTTTGTGTCTGCACCATGTTCGCAATATAAAAGAACCCATCGTTTAAATAATAAGTATCTTCTTTTTCCGCATAAAAATATCGCATTGCATTACCGATATATTGATTAATTTCAATTACCCATCCTAATTCCTCTAGTAGTTCACGATGTAAGCATTCATCTTTTGTTTCGGTACCTTCCATACCGCCACCAGGTAAAAAATAACGGTCTTCTTTTTGGATAATAGCAATGTTTGAAGAAGTTGAGTTAAAAATAATTGCATAACAACTAGGCCGTAATACATATTGCTCAGTAGGCTTTTTATAACCAAAAATAAGTTTAGATATCATAAAACACGTCACCTCTCTATAAAATACACAAAAGGAATAATAAGGTAAAAATAGAATTGTATAAGTATAATCTTACGAGATTGGAGTGATAACAAAATGATAAATCGAAAGTGTTCGCGCTGTAAAGAAATTACAGGTACATTGCACGGTGGTAAAAAAATTAAGGAAGAATTTCTATGTGAGGACTGTTTGCAAAAAGGAATTGCGAGTGGAGAAATCGAATTATCACAAGTGGAAGAAAAACAAACTTCGTATCTTTCTATAAAAATATTAAAAATAATGAGTGTGATTTATTTAATAGGATCTATTTTAATGGCTTTTTCAACTGGTCCATTTATACATAATATAGGATTTAATGAAATGTCCATTTCAGGATCAGAATTAGGTTTAATAAGTATTGTTATGCTAGGTTCTATATTTCAGTCAGTTCTCGTATTTTGCGGGATATGGGTATTCATCCTATTAGTAGAAACAGTCATTAAAATTTATGAAAAAATGAAGTGAGTGAGAGGGAGAAACATATGCGAGTAAGAAACATCCAAGGGGAAGATTATGTAAAGATTCATTCTGTTTTAAATGATTGGTGGGGCGGGAGAGACATGGCTGCCATGTTGCCAAAATTGTTCTTCATTCACTTTCAAGAAACGAGTTTTATTATTGAAGAAGAGGGAGAAACGTTAGGTTTCTTATGCGGTTTTTTTTCACAAACATATAAAGATGAAGCATACGTTCATTTTATCGGTGTGAATCCGAAGTATAGAAGAAGAGGAATTGCATCGACATTGTATTCTTATTTCTTTGATATCGCTCGTGCAAATAACCGTAAAGTTGTAAAAGCAATCACGTCACCAGTAAATAAAAAATCAATACAGTTTCATAGGGAGATTGGCTTTCAAATTGAGGCTGGGGATGATGAGATAGAGGGTGTATCGGTACATACAAATTATGATGGGAACGGCGGGAGTAGAGTGTTATTTTTGAAAAATGTGTAAAGAGAGGCTAACGTGTTGTTAGTCTTTTTGTGATGAGGAGATAAAAGTATGGAGAATAAACAAAGTAGAAATGAGTATGTAAGACGCATACATACAGTTCAAGATTATATAGAATCAAACATAGACAGTTTACTATCCATTGAAGAGCTAGCGGATATAGCAGGATTTTCAAAGTTTCATTTTCATCGAATTTTTAAAGGAATAGTAGACGAGCCGTTATCACGATATGTAAATCGATTGAAGTTAGAAAGGGCAACAAACCTTCTTACATATCGATTGGATATGACGATTACGGATATCGCTTACCATTTTGGTTTCACAGATTCAGCAGTTTTCTCCCGTACATTTAAAAATTATTACGGAGTAAGTCCGTCTCAATATCGAAATCACAATAGCAAGAATTGCAAAGACGTAAGGGGAATTCCTCAATACAATGAATGTAAGAAGGTTCGAGGAAATGTTGAAATTGTAACAGCGGACGATATAAACGTCGCATACATAAGACATATCGGTACATATGAAGAGTTAACGCTAGCTTTTCCAAACATGATAGAGAAATTATTTCATTACGCAGCAGAGGAAAACTATCATGTATTTGAGGATACGAAAGTATTAACCATTTACCACGATCATCATGAATTTACTGAGGACTATCATTTAAGAACAAGTCTATGTGTAACAATTTCAGATGAATCCACAGTAGAAACGAACGACGTTGGAATAATGGTAATACCTTCTGGAAAATATGCAGTAGGACATTTTGAAATATTCCAAGATGAATATAAAGGAGCATGGGATTTCTTATACGGTGAATGGCTGCCAAATAGCGAATATAAACCGAGAGACTCGTATCCTTTTGAAGTATATAGAAATGATCCAAAGCAGCATCCAAAGCATAAACATTTAGTTGATATATATGTACCTATCGAACCTTTTTAATTATTGGTTAAAGGGGAAGGAATAATGAAAACTGCTGAAAAGTTAGATCAGATTATAAAAGAAGAATATGAAAATATGAATGGTATGTTAGTAGTGCAGAAAGGTAATGTTATTTTTGAAAAATATTATAACGGTTACGGTCCAGATGATGCATTTCACATAGCGTCAGTCACAAAAACGATAATCTCTGCGCTAATTGGGATATGTATAGATAAGGGCTATATAAAAAGCGTTGATCAAAGAGTAATAGAATTTTTCCCGGAATATAACGTTAATTCATCTGAAGTAACAGTAAGCCATCTTCTAACGATGACAGCTCCACATCCATTCGTAGACTGGCAGGAACCGTTAGAAGAACTATGTACACAACAAGATTGGATACAATATACGTTAAATAGGATAGGAAGCGGCGGAGAAATTGGATCTTTTAAATATTCATCTGCAGGAGCTCATATACTATCAGCGATCATAACGAACGCAACAGGAAAAAATGCGCGTGAATTTGCGAATGAATACTTATTTCAGCCACTGGGCATAAGAGAAATTCCAAACTATAATATGAAAGCATTTGGATTTGATGACTTATTCGGAAAAGATGTGAAAGGATGGGTTCACGATCCAAATGGTATTTCGACGGGCGGCTGGGGACTAACGTTAACGGTTAGAGATATGGCGAAGTTTGCACAGATTTATTTGAATGAAGGTATTCATAATGGAAAACAAATACTATCAAAATCATGGATAAAAGAATCGACAGAAATGAACCAAAATCAATATGGTTATTTATGGTGGTTACGAGAAGAAGAGGGTGTCTATTCGTATTGTGCAATGGGTGATGGTGGGAATATGATTTGTTGTATTCCGGAGAAGGATTTGGTTATAGTAATTGCTTCTGAAATTATGCCGAATGCACGGGATAGATGGGAATTGATTGTGAAATATATTCTTCCTTGTATACAGTCAAATCAATAATGATAGCAAAAAGATGGTGTGAATTGGAGTTTCATACCATCTTTTTGTTTTATGACGGAAAGTTCAGGGGAATGTAAGAATTGTGTTAATAAATGTAAATATTAAGTTTTATAGATATATGATTATTTTTTTATGTATAATGAGGACAAGGCCTAAAAATACTTAAATATTTAAGTGAATATTTTAAAAAGGGAGATTAAGGATATATGAAAAGCTTACTTCAAAAAACTTTAGCTGTTACAGGATTAACTGCTTCTTTATTAGGTATGGTTTCTTCCGTTTCATTTGCTTCGATTAGTTGGGATAATAATGCAACGTGGACAGGAAGCGGAGCAAAAGCTAAGGCAACTGCCTATACTGCGAAAAAGAACGAACCTCATTTTTACAAGATGACTGTAAGAGCTAGCTTTGATGATGGGACTTCTAAAGAGTTAGCATTGTATGATGCTAAAATTTCAGATCGTATAAACGTTAGCGTTGCATCCAAAGGACCGGTGACCAGAGGTTATTCGGGTCATGAATGGATAATGGTAGGGGATAGTGCGTACACTTCTAAGGAAATGGTAATTAAATAAAAATCAACAAAACCGTGAAAAAGGATATATACTTTTTTCACGGTTTTTAAAATGAGGAGGATATATGAATCTAGTAATAAAAGAAATAGTGGTGAACAAAGCGATATTCATTATGTTATTTATTACGTTTGTATTGACAATATGGCCGATACTTATCGCAATGTCGACGAAAGATTATTATGATGAAAGATTTTATGATAGTAAAAATGGTTATTTTAATTATTACTATTCCGTTCAACTTACTAATATGGGGGAATTCAATTTCAAACAATTTCAGACGTTAGTAGAATCTGATTTTAAAAACGCTAGCGTTATTACAAATGATATTCGTACTACTATTCCAGGTATCGGCCGAGTAACAATGAATGGTCTCCTTAATAAAAATTGGTCTCCACCATTGCTAAAAGGTTCTCAGATAGAACAACATGAGGAAAATAGTGTAATAGTCGGGAAGAAAATTTATAAAAATACGGAAACAATAAAACTATTTAATAAGGAATATACAGTTAAAGGCGTAGCTGGAGTAAGTACCGAATATGAGTATAATATGAAAATTTATGTCTCTCTAAATGACATGCCAGATGAAGTGAAACAAGTGATACAAAATGAAAAGACATTCCAAATGATCGTTCGTTCTAACGAAAACCCTAAAGAAGAGATAGAAACTTTCATACAGCATTTAAAGCAGAACAATACAGATATAAATGCCAAAGTGATTAGTGAAAAAGAGAACTATGAGAAGGAAAAAAACTCTAGTGAAGCCGTAGAAGAGTTACTCAGTTTTCCAAATAGGCTTTTATGTATAGCTTTAATTACCAGTATAATAGTCAGTTATTATTGGATTTATACGAAGAAAAAGAGTTTGTCGTTAAGGAAAGCTTTGGGAGCAAGTAATGTAAATCTTTTTATTTTTATATTTAGTCAATTGTTTTTATGTGCAATCGCTGCATCAGTCTGTGCAATATGCATTCAATGGATTTTTAAAACTTTGAGTGGAAATATTTTAGAGTTTACAAGTTATAGCATTAGTTTACAATCTACTCATATTGTAATGTGTGTATTTCTTTCACTTACTATAGCTTTTATCCTCTCTGTAATACCATTTGTATATGTGATTAAAAGTGAACCTGCTAAAGCATTAAAGGAGTAAACATGATGAGAATAAAAAGTGCGTTCCTAGCATTAAAAAAGAGATTTCTATTTTCGGTACTTCTTCTAATACAGATTACATTTGGATTAGCAACTATAACGAGTTCAATTAATGTATTTTATAATTTACACCATCTGAATGATAAATCCAGCTCGGTATTAAATGCGGATAAAACATATTTAGTTACTTTTGAAATGACGACAGATAAGTTACAAAGCAATAAATTTAATAAAGAGCAAATTCAAGAAGTTTATAAAACGTTTCAACAAAATAAAGATGTGATTTCGTATGGTACATACGAGACGAGAGTTATTGAAATAGAGTCAAGTAATAGACCATTTCAAAATAGTATGATTACTGATTTGAAACATAAAACGTTTCGCGATGACAGACCTACTATTACAACAATTTTTGTAGATGAAAATTACTATAAAATGTTACAGTTACCTTTAAAATCTGAAGAAGGTTTCTTGCATGAAGATTTTCAAAAAAATAGTGAAGAGAAAACAAAGGTTTTAATGGGTTCATACTTTAAGAAATATTTTCAAGTTGGAGATACAATTAATAATCAATATACAATTACAGGCTTTTTGCCGGAGAATAAATTTATCGTAAATAATAATACGACGAACGCATATTCGAAGTTGGATTACGTAATGATAATACCTATGTCATCTAATAGAGTTGAAAAATATGAAGCAATGTTTTTAAGACTACATCAAAGTACAGTTTTATATTTACGAAAAGATGCAGATGTAAAGAAACTAGAAGAATCAATTCAACTTAAAGGAAACGGCGGTACGTTTTATTTAAAAAATTTGGGTGATGAAATAAATGAAGATGTTACTTTTAACAGCTATTCTGAAATACCTCAACTGATAGTCGGAATCTTATTTATTTTATTCTCAATCGTCGGAATTGTAGTAACGACTATTATTTCTATCTTGATGAGAAAGCGGGAATTTGGTATAAAAATAGCTTTTGGCGAAAGTAAATTTGGAATGTTTATTCAAATTGTTCTAGAGAACATTATTGTAGCAATAGTTGGCTTAGGGATGTCACTAGTTTACTTTTCATGGAGGTATAGGGTTCTATTACAAATGTCGAAGAATTTAAAGGAAGCAACGGTATTAGACTTTAAATTGGATATGCCTATATTGTTTTTAGTATTTCTTTTCTTATTATTGATTATCATTGTCTCGAATGTAATTGTCTTCTTGTTTATTAAAAAGCTTGAACCGAAAACATTAATAGGTGGGATGGAATAATGGGGTTAATTGAACTAAAAGATATTAAGAAGGTGTATAGTAATAAGAATCACAATACGTTCGCGTTAAACGGTATAAATTTAACGATAAATAAGGGCGAAATTATAGCGGTAATGGGGCGATCAGGCTCAGGGAAGAGTACATTACTAAATGTTATAGGGTTAATTGATATGCCAAATGAGGGTGAGTATATGTTAAATGGAAAATCATTAACTGAAATTAGAGCAAATAAAGTTCATAAAACAAGAAATGAAATGATCGGATTTATTTTTCAATACTTTGCATTGTTAAAAGAACATACTGTACTGGATAATGTAGCGCTACCACTCACATATAGAAAGCTAAAGCAACGGGAAAGAAAAAATAAGGCGAAGTTCTATTTAGAAAAAGTAGGTTTAAAAGAACATATGCATAAAACACCGGACGAGCTATCAGGTGGACAACAGCAGCGCGTCGCAATTGCTAGAGCGTTAGTAGGTGAACCAGAATTAATATTGGCTGATGAACCGACCGGAAATTTAGATAGAAAAACAGGAGAAGAAATTATGAATTTGCTATTACAACTGAATGAAGAAGGCCGAACGATTATTATTGTAACGCATGATATTGAAGTAGCGAATAAGTGTAATAGAATTATTGAGTTAGTTGATGGGGAAGTTGTGCGGAGTTAGTAATTCAATAATTATATCTAATTTAAGAATCCGTATTGATTAATTTTTCAAAATGGATTCTTTTTATTTGTAGGATTAAAGTAAAATAACAAATCCTCCCGTAACTTTTTATAACAGAAATTCGTTTAACAAAAGAAAGGATTTTTAATGATGAATGGGGGAGAACCATGAAAATTTTAATACTAGGTGGTACACGATTTTTGGGAAGAGCTGTTGTAGAAGAGGCTTTGAACAGAGGGCATGAAGTTACATTATTTAACCGCGGAACAAACAAAGAAATTTTTCCTGAAGTGGAGCAGCTTATCGGTGACAGAAATGGTGATGTATCAAGTTTAGAAAATCGAAAATGGGACGCGGTAGTCGACACGTGTGGATTTTCTCCACATCACATTAGAAATGTCGGAGAAGTCTTACAAAATAATATAAAGCATTATATATTCATCTCAAGTCTCTCCGTATATAAAGATTGGATTCCGCATGATATTAAAGAAGATTATATATTACAACCCGAACTTACGGGTGATCAAATAAAGGCTGTAGAGAATGGTGAAGTTTCACCTTATGAGTATTATGGTGCACTGAAAGTATTATGTGAAAAAGAAGCAGAGAAGTATTGGCCGGGGCGTGTATTACACGTAAGAGCAGGACTTCTTTCAGGAATGTTCGATTATACAGATCGACTTCCATACTGGATCGGGCGTGTAGCAAAGGGTGGGAAAGTATTAGTACCAGGAAGAAAAATTCGTCCCGTGCAATTAGTTGATATAAAAGATGTCGCGAGATGGGGGCTAAATATGGCAGAACATAATAAAGCAGGAACATTTAATATAACAGGTCCGAATGATGAATTGACGATGGAAGAGCTATTAAATACGTGTAAAAAGGTTACGAATAGCGATGCTGAATTTGTTTGGGTAGACGAATCATTTATGAGTGAACATAATGTGCAGCCTTGGACAGAAATGCCTTTGTGGATTCCAGAAACTTTCCCATTAGATGGTGAGACGAAGCCGTGGAGAGGCGGGTTTTCTATTTGTATCGAAAGTGCGGTTAATGAAGGGCTTACTTTTAGAAGAATAGAAGAGACAGTTACAGATGTGTATGAGTGGATGGAGAGTACGGAAGAATGGGAATTAAAAGCAGGTATTTCAGGGGAAAGAGAAAAGGTGTTATTGGATAAGTGGTATGAAAGAAAGAGAGTTTAAATAAGAATCTTGTGAAAAAAGGACTCTGTTTATTGAATAAACAGAGTCCTAATATAAATCTACCACTCAATTGGTTCTTCTCCGTACATCTCCCATAGCTTAGGAAACATCTTTTTTAAACCTTCCTCATCGTCTTCATCCCAATCTAACTCGATATCAACTTCCTCAAACTCTTCATTTGTTAAGACGTGGTATAGTGTAAAGTATGTATCATCTTCATCCCCAGTCTTCTCCATGTAAACTTCTTGCCCGAAATATAGAGTAAGTTCTTCAATCTCTGGGACGTCATACTCACTCAAGTTTTCTAATACAGGAATTAATCGTTCTGGATTTTCAATACAAGCTTCGTATGTCTCTTTTCCTTGATATAATAACCATCCGCGGAAGTAATCGAAAGTATCATCTGAACAGCCACCCATAATAATATAGGCTGCTGCCCATAAACGGGAGGTATAGGAGTCTTTCAAAAGGCGATGCATATGCGTATCAAAAGCTACAATTTCATGTACTGTACGTTTAGCAAGGTGAGAAGTAAGCCATTCTATTTGTTCTTCTTGGTCCTCACCTTTCGTTTTTGCACGATGAAGTAGTTCCCAAAATTCTTCTTCGGTTATCGTTTTTTCTTTTATGTAACCTTCCCCAGGCAACGGGTCTGTATATCCTTTTTTACGTTTGGAAGCAACTAGTTTATTAGCTTCTTTCATACATTCTTCTTCTGTTTCAAACTCTTTCGCTTTCACACTGCCAGCTGTGCCAATTTTTCCGTAAAACACAACATAGTCTTTTTCTTTCACAACGATTTTCCAAAACTTATTTGATTTCTCAGTTTGCTGGATTAATAACGTTTCCATCCGTACCCCCATAATGTTTTCTAGTGTGCAATATGATTGTAACATATGTATATACACTTGTAATGATGAAAAATAATAGTTTAGAAAATTCGAAAATCATTGAATGAAGTGAATAAATTTAGTAACCTTATTTGTACAGTAATTACATAATTGTTTTGTAATAATTCGATATTTATATGAGGGGGCATTACGGATGGATCTTACGTTTAAAGTTGAGGAAACATGTTTTAATTACCGCGTTGGAGCAATTTGTAAACAGGATAATAAAATACTTATTCTTCAAAACAAAGGGGAAGATTATTGGTATGTACCAGGCGGAAGAGTGAAAATGCTAGAAAATAGTGAAGCTGCGTTAAAACGAGAACTTGCAGAAGAACTAGCTGTTCCTATGAAAGAGAAGAGATTAATATGGACAGTAGAAAATTTCTTTACACTTTCTGAGCGAAAGTTTCATGAGATTAGTTTTTATTATGAAGTAGAGCTACATGAATTACCTGCGAATGGAGCGGATCAATATATTTTGGAAGAAGAGGGTAGAACGTATTTGTTTAAGTGGGTGCCGGTAGAAGAGTTAGATGCATATAACTTACAGCCTGCATTTATAAAAGAGAAAGTAAAGGATATAGCAGTTCATACAGAACATATCGTTTTACAAAATTAAATGTATTCGGAGGGGAAAAGGGTGAAGGGGACTAAAAAAGAAATACATATAGATGATAAAGTAATTCGTTACACACATATCGAAAAAGGTTCTAGTAGGATTTGCTTTATGTTCTCAGGTTCAGGATACAATTACGATAAACCGTTATTTTATTATGCAACGATGTTAATGCTTGAACATAAAATAGATGTTATACATATTCATTATTCCTTTGATGGACAATTAATGAATAAACCAATGGAAGAAGTAACGAAAGTAATGATGGATGATATTCATCCTATAATGAAAGAAGTATTAAAAGATGAGCAATACAACGAGACTTTGTTTTTAGGGAAATCACTCGGAACAATTCCGATTGCAAATGATTTAATGAGGAGAGACGATTTTTTACAGTCAAAAATGATAGTACTTACACCTTTACTAACTTTTGAATCTATTTTTGATTCTATTTTACATAGTAGTCACGAAGGGCTTTTAGTTATTGGGGATAAAGATCACCATTATAATGCAAATCAAATTGATCAGTTATATAAAACGAATTTAACGATCGACGTTGTCAAAAATGCAAATCATTCTGTAAATGTTGGGGAATATGAAACAGAGAATTCAATTGAAGCGATAGCAAATATAATAGAAAAGCTTAAAGAAGTTGTTAGGAAAAAATAACTTATCAATACATGCAAAAAGAGGTGCGAATTGCACCTCTTTTACTTTTAATAAGCCTTCAACACATGAAGCAAATAATCTTTTCGGTTCAGCGGATTATAATCAACACGTTTTCGAGTAGGGAAGGGAGCCATAAGCTTTGTGAAACCAGCTGGCTTCGTTGTAAATATGCCTTCTCCTTCTGTAAATGAATGTAGTATTCGTTTGAAACTCTCTGTTTTCGCAACAGGTAATGATCCTGTTAACTGATAAGAATTGTAATGGAATATAGGCTCTGCAAAAGTTGCTGGAACGGCAGCGAGTTTATACATTGCAGTACTAATTGCGTGCTCCGGTACAGTTAATTCAAACTCATTTACTGGTTCATATACATATGTTTCAGCTTGCTTTAAAGCATCCATTAATACGATCGGTGTCAAATTTCTAAAGTCACTTGCTGTTGTAACAGGACTAGCATAACCAGTATGTGTTAACGTGACGATAATATCTGTAACTTCCCATCCATATAATCCTTGTTTTAACGTTTGAAATACCGTATCTTCAATCGCTTTATGGAATGCTAAAGGTAGTGATCCGAGTTCAACCCCTAAGTGATATGTTACGCCAGAGTTAAGTTCACCACGTTCAACTTTGAATCCGACTGTTGCGTAAAATGGATTCTCTTTTTCACCCATTACTTCAACAGAATTGCCTAAGCCAATTGGTTTCTCGATACATACAACTCGCGTATTTGAAAAAGTAACTTGCAAATTATATTTCTCATAAAGTGTTGTTTCAATTACTTCTTTTTGTACCTCACCGAAAAGGCGAATGTATAGTTCATTATGAACATCATCTTTCCACACTTTAATAAGTGGATCTTCTTCACATAGCTCCATAAGTGCAGCGTATAAATCATGAATTCTTTCTTTTGATACTGCATCAATGGAAGCTTCCATTTGTGGTTCGGCAAAGTGAATATCTTTTATATAATCCGTACGTTCACCAATAATATCACCAATTTTTATATCATTCAGTCCCCACACTTTGCAAAATTCTCCGCTAGGAACGATAGTAGATTGAACAGCATTTCCGCTATGAAACATACACATTTTTTTAATCTTTTCTTTATGTGGTAGAGACTCATCGCGCTGTATATCAACATATTTTCTAACATGTAAGCTACCTGAAAAAACTCTTATATAAGCAACCTTTTCTCCAGAAGGTTCACGTTCAATTTTAAAAACAACACCGGATAATGGTTCCTCTTGTGCCGATGTAAGAGCCGGCATTAGGGCCGGAAGTTTGTCAAGTAGTTCTGTTACTCCTATACCTGTCATTGCTGAACCGAAAAAGATTGGATACACACTTGCTTGCTGTATTTGCTGTTCTAGTTTTTCTCTTAATAGTGCGTCCGGTATTATTTCGTTATTTACATATGACTCAAGTAATGATTCATTAAATGGTGCTAACAGTTCCATACAATCGTCATATGATTTATATTCAATGATCCGGGCTTCTTTCGCTCCTTCGTTTAGAACAGAGTAGAAGGGGAATGCTTCATTTGAAAGAACCTCTTTTATTTGTTTCATAACTTTTTCAGTGTTTGCTCCACTACGATCAATTTTATTAACGAATAAAATTGTCGGTATGTTTAGTTTCTGTAATGTTCGCATTAAAATTTTTGTTTGTGCTTGCACACCTTCAACGGCAGAGATAACTAAAATCGCACCGTCTAGAACGCGGAATGATCGCTCCACTTCAGCGATAAAATCAGCGTGTCCAGGTGTATCAATGACATTTATTTTTACATCATCAATAAAGAAAGAAACGACAGATGCTTTAATCGTAATTCCGCGTTGTCTTTCTAATTCCATTGAGTCAGTTTGTGTATTACCACTATCTACTCGGCCAATTTCTTTAATCACATTCGTTTCATAAAGAATACGCTCAGTCAAACTCGTCTTGCCAGCGTCTACGTGCGCGACAATCCCTATATTTATTGTTGTCATATATCAATATCCTCATTTCATTTTCCATTTTCATTTCCTCATTTCTATTTGTGTATTGCCGCATTATCAATCACTCTCCAGTTCTTTAAATTAGTATTATTATAGTGCAATTAACATTATTTGTAACGCTACAAAGCGCCTTAATTTGGAAAAAATAAAATGAAAACAAAATGCTTGCATTCTAAATCGATATAGATTATATTAATTGACATATCAACTATTGATACATCAAATGTTTTCATTTTGATTGTAAAGGAGGGGTAATTTGACAAGTTCATGCTCAAAAGAAGCGATTATTTTATATAAATTACACTTTCTAAATAAAGAAGTAAGTTCGAAATTTGAAGGGTGTACGGGTATGAGCCAGTCTCGATTAGAGCTTATACTTCAGTTATATGAAGTAGGTGAAATTAGTCAAAAAGCACTTCAGCAAGAAGTGAATATTGATAATGCTGCGATAACGAGGCATTTAAAGCAGCTTGAGGCCAATGAGATGATTGTAAGACGTAAAAATCCAGATGATAACAGAATTACGTTAGTTTCTCTTACTGAAGAGGGACGAAATAAAATTCAAGCGTTTCAAGAGGAAAAAGAACGTTTTGCAGCATCTGCATTTAAAGGATTAAGTGAAGAAGAACGCGACAATCTTTTAAATATGTTAAACCACATTCAAGAAAATATAAAAGAATTATAAAAAAGGGAGAATACAACTATGACTAACTCAGTAAAAACAAATGATTTTAACGAAATTTTAACAGGACGTCGTTCAATTCGTAAGTACGACCCTTCAGTGAAAATTAGCAAAGAAGAAATGACAGAAATTCTTACAGAAGCAACACTTGCACCATCTTCAGTAAACATGCAACCATGGAGATTCCTTGTGATTGAAAGTGACGAAGCAAAAGCAACACTTGCACCACTTGCGAAATTCAATCAATCTCAAGTAGAAACATCTTCAGCAATGATCGCTGTATTCGGTGACTTAAACAACTTTGATAACGCAGAAGAAATTTATGGTACAGCAGTAGAGCGCGGACTTATGCCAGCTGAAGTAAAAGAAGATCAAATGAAAAAACTTTCAGGTTACTTTTCAATGGTTACACCAGAAGTAATGAAAGACACTGTATTAATTGACGGTGGTCTTGTAGCGATGCAATTTATGTTAGCAGCACGTGCTCACGGCTATGACACTTGTCCAATTGGTGGTTTTGAGAAAGATCAAATCGCAGAAGCTTTCGGACTAGATAAAGACCGTCACGTACCAGTTATGTTAATTTCAATCGGAAAAGCTGCTGACAGTGGTTACCAATCAGTACGTCTTCCAATTGAAAAAGTTGCAGAGTGGAAGTAATCTAATTAGGTCATAGAAATATATGGAATATGAAAGGGGAAACACCATGATTATTATTCACGCAATATTTCAAGTAGACCCAGCAAAACAACAATCATTTTTAGAAGAAATTCAGCCACTCATTCATGGTTCAAGAGAAGAAAGTGGAAATGTATCTTATGACTTATATAAAGATACAGAAAAAGAAAGTGTTTATACGATGGTAGAAGTATGGAAAGATGAAGCAGCAGTTGCGAGTCATAATACGAGTGAACACTTTACATCTTTCGTTAGTAAAGCAGCACAATTTTTAACTGCTCCGCTTGATATAAAGGCTTATAATGGAGAGTTAGTAAAATAAGAAGGTAGAAAAAGATGACTTTAGCGTGTGGCTGAGGTCATCTTTTTTTATTTCAATTTAAGGTTGAAATGGTTATATTAGTTAATTTTGTTACAATTTTTTAATCAACATTATTATTCTTCTTCATGTATGTAATCACCTTTAAATAAGTGAAGTAAATTAAGTTTAAATTAATTTGTTTTACTTATACTTAATTTTGTGTTAATGTATATTTAATTTTTTAATGTATTTATCCTTGTTTTATTAAAATAGAAAGAAAAAGAAATGTATTAGAGTTAAAAGTTACACGGTCAGTATGTAAATAATAACTTATAATTTATTTTTAAATTTTTTAAGGGTGTGAACTATAATGAAATTGGTATTAAAAAGCATACTTATTTCCTTTGTTTTTTCAGCAGTAGGTATGTGTTGGTTGCTGTTCTTATTATTTCAAGGGGACGGTGATTGGTTATTATCTTGGATAGGCGTATTAATGTCATATTTATCTTTATATACTTTAATAGATTTATACTGTAAAAATACATACGATAAAAAATTAAATAAATGGCTTATAAAAACAGCGGTGACTAGCTTTAGTTTTGCAGTATTAGGAATCTCATTTTGCATCATACATGAGCTATTAACACCATGGAGTCTTAGTTTAATGGTGTGGTATTGGTTGCTAATGTTAGTATTATTTTTAACGACTATAATATCATTAATCAGTTTAGTATTTGTTAATCGTAAAAATCACAATTTCACCGTTGGATATAGAATGCTCATACTTCTAAATGTATTTCTTACATTAGGACCAGTATTATGGCCGTTATTACTTTCTATTATTGGAAATGGTATGAATGCTAGTGCAGGCTGGTAAAAAGAAATTTAGATTAGTTGTGTAAAGAATAGGATGAAAAGCTGATATAGAATTTTAAATGTTTATGAGAACATGTTTACATAAAAAGTGAAAACATGTTCTCTTTTTATTTGCATGCATAACTCTTCCTTAGTTTAACCTAATTAAATTTAAACGTAAGTATTTCGTAAGGAATGGATAAGAAAAAAGAGAGGTTTATCGTATAGGATGAAAGTATAGCTTGAATCAATACGATATTAATAGAGGAGAGAAAGCCTTATGAAAACACGTAATCAAATTAAGTTGGCAAGTTTAGCAGTTTTATTAGCGGGTACTACTCTATTTACACCTGGTTTTACTGTGAAAGCAGAGTCTACTCAAAATATTTCTAATTCGTCACAAGAACCTAATCAAAAGAATCGGAATGGATGGAAACAAGTAATGCAGGAAACAATACAAATTGGGGCACCAGGGGTATTAGCTAAGACGTCTAATAAAGGGAAAGTTAATAGTTATACTGCTGGCGTGGCGGATTTAATTACAAAGAAACCGGTGAAATCGGATTTTCGCTTTCGGATTGGTAGTGTGACGAAAACTTTTACCGCCACGACTGTTCTTCAATTAGTAGGAGAAAATCGCGTACAACTTGACGATCCAATTGAAAAGTGGTTGCCGGGTCTCGTGCAAGGAAATGGGTATGATGGAAATCAAATTACGATACGACAACTTTTGAATCATACGAGTGGTATCGCTGAATATTTAAAGTCAAAAGACGCTGACGTAATGAATTCGAAAAAAACGTATACAGCAGAAGAAATAGTGAAAATAGGCCTTTCTCTGCCTCCAGATTTCTCGCCGGGCAAAGACTGGTTGTATTCAAACACAGGATATGTAATATTGGGAATGCTTATTGAAAAAATAACTGGTAATAGTTATGCGGAAGAAATTGAAAAGCGAATTATTGAACCTCTGGACTTGCCAAATACGTTTTTACCAGGAAATTCACCCGTCATCCCAGGAAAGAATCATGCTCGTGGATATGTGAAAATGGAAGGAACAGGCGAGTTGAAAGACATTACGTATTATAATCCGAGTTTAGCTAATGCAGCTGGAGATATGATTTCTAATGCGGATGATTTAAACAAATTCTTTTCATCTTTACTCGGTGGTAAGTTACTGAAGGAACGCGAGCTAAAAGAAATGCTTACTACAGTTCCTGTAGAAGGAAAAGGGGTTGGGGATGGATATGGTCTTGGAATCTATGAGACTAAACTTCCAAATGGTGTCTCAGTATGGGGGCACGGAGGATCAATTCCTGGGTTTATGACTTTTGCTGGTGGAGTAATTGGAGGCAAGCATACATTTGCTGTCAATGTTAATTCTTTAGGTCCGGTTGATATTCTTACACAGTTTGATAAAATGATGCAAGTTGAATTTAATAAATAGATGAAGAAAAAGCGAATAGGTTTCTGCAATAGCTGTAAATAAAAGAGATGCTTTTTAAATTTCACAAATAAGGACAGTATTAACATTCATAATATGGTATTAAGTATATGTAGAACATAAATATGATACAAGTGTATTTCAAAGTGCAATTCAATCTTATAGTTTAGTTTAAAAAGGATGTCAGTTGTATGACATCCTTTTTGTTGTGGGACAAAGAGGTGTTGTTTGTTTTGAAAATTGTTATTTTTGAGAGTATTCCATATAATGAGAGGTATAGGGGCTATACAGGGGAGTTATGAATGGATAATACTTTAGTTTGTTAATTATTTTGTTTTAATAAAAAAGTAAATTGATTTGGAGTGAAATACATTGGGACAAAATCAGTTTAGATGGAGTAACAAGCAATTACGAGAACATGTAGAAATAATAGACGGTACAAGAAGTCCACACAAATTATTAAAGAATGCAACATACTTAAATTCCTATATATGTGAATGGATGCAAGCAAATATTTGGATTTATGATGACCGTATTATATATGTAGGAGAAAAGTTGCCAGAGCAACTATATAAATGTGAAGTCATTGATTGTGATGGAAAGTATGTCGTTCCCAGTTACATAGAACCGCATGCACATCCATATCAGTTGTATAACCCAGAGACGCTAGCAAATCATGCGATGCAATTTGGGACAACGACTTTTATTAATGATAATTTAACTCTATTTTTCACATTAAAACGTGAAGAATCATTTCGTTTAGTAGAGGAATTTAAAAAGATTCCAGCTACTATGTATTGGTGGTGCCGTTTTGATGGACAGACTGAATTGCAAAACGGGGAATCTTTGTTTAATAGTAAAGAAATAATAGAATGGCTGAAACAAGAAGCTGTTCTTCAAGGTGGGGAGTTAACAGCATGGCCAAAATTATTACATGGTGATGATGAAATGTTAACTTGGGTGCAGGAAACGAAGCGATTGCAGAAGAAAGTAGAAGGCCATTTTCCGGGTGCATCTGAAACGACTTTAGCGAAGTTAAAACTGTTAGGTACAGATTGTGATCATGAAGCGATGACAGGGCAGGAAGCTTTCACTCGTCTTATGCAAGGTTACACCGTTTCTCTTAGAAATTCTTCCATTAGACCGGATTTAGAAGTTTTATTAAAAGAATTGTTGGAATTAGGCGTGAAACAGTTTGATAGATTTATACTTACTACAGACGGCTCACATCCTTCGTTTTATGAAAATGGAATGACAAACGTAATGATTTCTACCGCGATAAAACAAGGAGTGCCAGTAATAGATGCATACCATATGGCAAGTTATAATATTGCTCGCTATTATAATATGGAACATGTACATGGTTCGATTGCGACAGGTAGAATTGCTAATATCAATATTTTAGAAAGTAAAGAAAACCCAGTACCAATTAGTGTCCTTGCAAAGGGGAAATGGGTGAAGCGTGACGGTGTAAATACGCATGAAGCATTACATATAGACTGGAGTAAATATAAAGTAACTCCATTATCATTAGATTGGTCAATAGAAAAAGAGGATATGATTTTCTCTAATAAAACGGGGATACACTTATTAAATAACGTTATTACAAAACCATATACTAGTGAAATCAATATAGACTGTGATGAATTATCCACAGATCATGATGAATGCTTCCTCATGATGATTGCTCGTGATGGTACTTGGCGAGTAAATACAGTTGTAAAAGGTTTTGCGAAAGAATTAGGTGGTCTTGCTAGTTCTTATTCCGGCACAGGTGATATGATTCTCATTGGAAAAAGTAAAGAAGATATGCTTACAGCTTTTCGTAGAGTAAAAGAGCTCGGTGGTGGAATGGTCGTAGCAGAAAACAATGAAGTGTTACACGAAATAGCATTACCATTGCTCGGGATTATGTCTAATTTAAAAATGAGTGAATTAATACAGGAAGAGAAACAGATGGTGAAATTACTACAAGAGCGTGGCTACGCGTATGATGATCCAGCATTTACAATTTTATTCCTTTCTGCGACGCACTTGCCTTTTATACGAGTAACACCTATAGGATTATATGATGTGAAAAGTAGTAAGGTACTGGCTTCGCCGGTGAATTTAATAAAGCAATATTAAAAGGAAAGGCCCTATAATAGTCTAAATTATAGGGCCTTTTACATTATTAGCATAAGAATATTGTAAGCCTCAAATGATATAGTATCTAAATCATTTGAGGTGATATGTAAATATGAAAAAAACATTTTACATTTTAAGCATATTTATTCTGTGTGTATCGATACAACACGTTGTACATTCCCAATCAGATGCACCAAGGTTATCTTCGGATTGTCTCGAAGAAAGAAAAGTTCGAGATGAAAAGTATGTGAAGAATATAATACAGGACATTAAATACACATTTAATTTAAATATTGATGAACATAGTTTTTGGGAAGTAAGTAAAAGAGATCTGGAGGCTGCCCATTTGATGTATGGTGGAAAGGAAAATGATTCTTATTATAATTCGCTAACTAAAATTTATGATAGTGGTGGATTTAGCGAACAGCCCAGCTTATTTGTGAGGGCGCAAGAAGCATTTTTACTTTATAAAGAAAAAGATAATATCAATGTAATGAAACGCCTAAAACTAGACGTTGAAAAAGGGGAATGGCTCGTTATAAAAACGAAAAAGAAGAAAGGGAAAAAAGTGAAATTCAAGCCGTTGCAATGTGAAAAAGATTATTTGAAAAAGAGAAAAGAATAACAAAATACGTATTCATGCTGTTTTTATTCAACGATATTTTGCTGTTGATTTGAAATAGAAAAAGGTAAACGAACATATTAGCTTTATGGAATATGTTTGTTTACCTTTTTTTGAGAGATTTAAAAATTGGGGATGTTTTTAGTTGGAAATTATGTACTGGCTAATGAACTTATAACATTCAATGAATTTGTTCTTCATAAACATTAGATTTTGTGTCAAATGATTTATACATTGCCGAACCACCTATGTATATTTTATTCTACAGTATTTATAAAAGAATATTGGCCATGCATAAGAAATATGATTGGCACAGTTTTTGCTTGTATTAAATGTAAGGAAGGGAGATTGTATGTAAGGAATCTGTACTCGTAATAGTATAAAACAAGCTACTATTGCATTATTAATCATAGTTGTATTTATAGCGGAACTGTAAATACATACAAATAAATAGATTTTCGGTTTAAAAATTCTGAATTTTCTTTTAAATTATTAGGGGGCAATGGTATGGTTAAATATTCGAAAATTTCTAAGTGGATTCTTGGTGTTGGACTAGTGACAATAACATGTAATGGTTTGCAAATTCAAGCAGAGACAAAAGAGAAAAATGTGAAGAATGTATTACAAATGGAGCCGGTAGGAATACAGAAATCTGTTGATGAATTGGCGCACCCTTCAAAAGTACAAGAAAATGCATCTTTTACAAAACGGTTAAAATTAGCGGATTTATCGCAGCGTCCACTAGCACCAAACGATAATATTAAACCGTTAGCTGAAGAAAAAAAGTATTCAATGGCTGAGTTAAATCAATTAAATAATAAACAATTAACTGATCTTCTTGTGACAATTAAATGGTATCAAATTCCAGAATTATTTCAGTTTAATAGTGATAGTCTTAAATTCTATCAAGATGATAGTCGAATGCAAGCAATTATTAATAAACTAGCAGAACAAGGACAAGCTTATACGAAAGATGATTCAAAAGGGATTGAAACATTAGTAGAAGCTCTACGTGCAGCATTTTATTTAGGTTTTTACCATGATGAATTAAGCAAACTAAATGAGCGTAGCTACCATGATAAATGTTTACCAACTTTAAAAACAATTGCAAAAAATCCAAATTTCAAACTTGGTACATCAGAACAAAATAAAGTAATTGCATCATATGGAAAATTAATTGGAAATGCATCAGCAGATGTTGAAACGGTTTTATATGCAGGTGAAATTTTTAAACAATATAATGATAATCTTGCAACTTTCATTGAAGATCGAACAAAAGGAGACGCTATATATGAGTTGATGAAGGGAATTGACTTTGATATTCAGACGGATATGTACACGACTGGAAAAGAGCCAAAAGATACGATGTGGTTTCGAAATATTGATAACTTTATTAATGAAGTAAATCGTTTTGCACTACTTGGTACAGTAACAAATAAAAACGGATGGTTAATTAATAATGGGATTTACTATGCTGGACGATTGGGCAAGCTTCATAGCACGCCGACAAAAGGACAACAAGTTGTTACAGATGCAATGCGAATTTATCCATATTTAGGAGAGCAATACTTTGTTGCGGCAGAACAAATTACTACAAATTATGGAGGAATAGATGCGAACGGAAAAACTGTAAATTTAGATCAAATTCGAGAAGAGGGTAAAAAGAAATATTTACCGAAAACGTATACGTTTGATGATGGAGCAATTGTCTTTAAAGCTGGGGATAAAGTTAGCGAAGAGAAAATTAAACGTCTATACTGGGCGGCAAAAGAAGTGCGTTCTCAATTTTATCGTACAGTTGGTAGCGATAAACCACTTGAAAGTGGACATGCTGATGATGTGTTAACGATGGTTATTTATAATAGCCCAGATGAGTATCAATTTAATCGTCAACTGTACGGATATGAAACGAATAATGGTGGGATTTATATTGAAGGGACAGGGACTTTCTTTACATATGAACGTACACCAGAGCAAAGTATTTATAGTTTGGAAGAATTATTCCGCCATGAATTTACGCACTACTTACAGGGAAGGTACGAAGTTCAGGGATTATGGGGACAAGGAGAAATGTATCAAAATGAACGTTTAACATGGTTTGAAGAAGGAAACGCAGAGTTCTTTGCAGGTGCAACGCGATTAGATAGTGTAGTACCGCGAAAAAGTATAATTGGTGGGTTATCTAATGATCCTGCAAAACGTTATACAGCATCACAAACATTAAATGCGAAATATGGAACGTGGGATTTTTATAATTATTCGTTTGCGCTGCAATCATATATGTATAATAAGCGCCCTGAAATGTTCGATAAAGTGCATGATTTGATTCGCGCAAATGATGTTTCAAGTTACGATGCATACCGTGCTACATTAAGCAAAGATAATAAGTTAAATGAAGAATATCAATCTTATATGCAAATGCTTATTGATAATCGCGATAAGTATACAATCCCACAAGTATCAGATGAGTATTTAACTCAGCATGATCCAAAATCGCTTTCGGACATTATTTTAGATATTACGAATGAAGCGAAATTAAAAGATGTGAAAGTAACAAAGAATAAATCACAATTCTTTAATACATTTACACTACAGGGGACATATACAGGAAGTGCGGCTAAAGGAGAAGTTGAGGACTGGAAAGTGATGAATGAAGCAACAAATGATATGTTGAAACGTCTTTCAGGAAAAGAGTGGACTGGATATAAAACATTGACTGCTTATTTTGTAAATTACCGTGTAAATAATGCTGGGCAATATGAATATGATGTTGTGTTTAGCGGAGTGAATACGGAAGAAGGTACGGCAGTAGAAAAAGAACCAAATAATTCATTTGAAACAGCAAACCCACTATCTTTGAATATTTTGTTAAGAGGAACCTTGAGCGATCAAGATCAGGGGGATAAATTTGTTATTGATGTAAAGGATCAAAAAGATTTACAAATTTCTGTTACGAACGAACAAAATCTTGGACTGAACTGGGTATTATATTCTGAATCAGATCTAAATAATTATGTAGCTTATGCAACAAAACGTGATGGAAACAAATTGCTTGGAAATTATAATGCAAAGCCAGGGAAATATTACTTAAGTGTATATAAGTATGGTGGTGGAACAGGGAATTATACGGTACAAGTAAAATAGTTTACCGTAATTTGTTTTTAAAGGAAACTTATTTAATTTTTAGCAAAATAAAGTATGTAATGTTAAAAATTAAACTATTTCAATATATCCCTGTTCTAATTATAGAAAAGGGATATATTGGCTTTATATTTTTTAAATTAAATAATCTCATTGGATTTTGACAAGAAAATAATTAATATAGATTTGAATTCTCATTCGTAAAGAATGCTTTAATCTTCTTAATGCTCTTTCATTTTTGTCTCAATGCTTGTTTTCAAATCAGTTGATACTTGATTGAAATACCCCAAAACGATCTCTCTAATATCATCGGATATAACTTTTAAATCACTAGCTAAGTTCTCAGCGAGATGTTCTTTTTCTATCGGTTTTAACTTCGTATAAAATTCACCAGCCTGCGTAAAGTCATTCTGTTTTGTTATAGAAGTTCTTTCAAGTTTACCTTCAACGTACCTTCCGTCACCGCTTGTAATTTGATTAGCGGGTGTCCAATCTTGCTGTTGGTTAATCGTTAATTTGCGAAATTCGGGACCAATTCTTCTTCTTTGTGAATCACTGTAAATGTTAGCGCGCCCTTGCAGCATTTTATCATCTGATAGTTCTGCACCATCCAGTAAATTAGAAGGGGAGAATGCGACTTTCTCTACTTGTTCCATAAAATTTTCAGGATTTTTATTTAATACCATTTTCCCGACTGGTATGAGAGGATACGTCTGTTCATCCCATACTTTTGTGTCATCTAAAGGATCATAAGATAGGTGAGCGTCATCTTTCGGATCCATGAGCTGGACGTATAAACCATACTCCACTGGTTTACCATTTTCAATAGCATCATATAAATCTTTCCCGCTATAATCAGGATTTTCAGCAGCTAGTTTAATTGCTTCTTTATTAGTAATGTACTGTACACCTTCAAATGGGTACCAATGATACTTTACATACTTTCGATTACCTTCCGCATTTCTCCATACATATGTATTAACACTATGTCCTGGAATGTGGCGAAGACTTTTGGCCGTACCATTATTAGAGTATAAACGGACAACAAAATGAATAGATTCAGGTGCTTTAGCGACAAAATTCCAAAATCTATTAGGGTCTATTAAGTTATTTTTAGGTGAAGGCAATAATGCTTGAATCGTTTCAGGGAAACGCATTGGGTCACGAACAGAAAAAACAGGAATGTGATTACATAAAAGGTCAAAAATTCCTTCTTTTGTATAAAATTTTGTAGAAAAACCGCGTACATTTCTAGCAGTATCCGGTGTTCCTTTCGTACTAACAGCTAACGAAAAACGCACCATAACAGGAACTTTCTCATTAGAATTTTGTAAAAAACTTAATTTAGTATTTTCAGACATCGAATATATCGTTTGAAAATAACCGAACGCACCAAATCCTTTTACATGAACAGGTCTTTCTAAAATTTTTTCATGAATAAATTCTTGTAATGACTCATGCAGTACACTATCTTGCTCTAGTACGGGTCCACGTGAACCAACTGTTTGAGAGTGAAGTTTAGCTTGTTCATTACGTTCGTCATTTTCATTAAAGTCTTTCCCTAGTATAGATTGCCCCTGTTTATCATAGTTTTCATCCATCGATATAGCCTCCAAATCTTTTTTGTCCATTGTTACTAAATATGATTCTATAGCCTTAATTATGTATGACACGCACAGTTCAAAGCAGTAACATACCGCTAGATGAAAAAAACACATATGTAGTGGACCTGTTGAAATAGAAGAAATTATGGAAAAATGAATATCGGGAAGAGAAAGCACACGTTTTACTAAAAATGTGGAAGAAAACCACTATTAAAATTTCAATCTTAAAACTTTATTTATAAACGATTATATAGAGAATGAACGTTAAAAAAGGGAAAATAACTAGGAGGAATTTAACATGTCGGATTGGTTTCAATTAGATAAAGAATATATGATGTCTACATATTGTCGTACAGAGGTTGCAATGGAAAGAGGAGAAGGGTGTAAACTGTATGATGTAGATGGTAAAGAGTATTTAGATTTATTTTCTGGCGTAGGAGTAAATGTATTAGGATACAATCATCCTAAAATTGTACAAATGACAATGGAGCAAGTTGCGAAATCGTTGCATTTACCGTTTCATTTTTTAAACCCAGTTGCAATTGAGTATGCAAAAAAATTAGTAGATTGTACTTTAAAAAGCGGAAAAGTCTTTTTTACAAACTCTGGTACGGAAGCGACAGAAACAACGTTGAAATTAATTGATAAATATAGAGCTAATAAGGGTGAAGAACGTGAAGGAATTGTAGTACTGAAGAATAGTTTCCACGGGCGTACGTTAGGAGCACTTCATTTTACGAGACAGGAAAAGGTATATCAAAATTTCCCTAAAACATCTATTCCTGTATATGAAGTAGAGCGCGAGAATATAGACCAATTAGAAGAAACCATTATTAAAGAAAATCCAATTGCAATTATGCTAGAGCCTGTTTTAGGTAGCGGGGGGATTTATCCTTTATCAAATGAATATTTACATGGTGTTCAAAATTTATGTGAAAAATATAATGTACTTCTTGTCGTTGATGAAGTTCAAAGTGGTATGGGTCGAACGGGAAAATTATTTGCTTATCAAAATTTTAATATCACACCGGACATTATTCAAATTGGTAAAGGAGCAGGAGGCGGGATACCGCTAGGAGGAATTATTGTAGGTGAAAGGTTATGTGATGTATTTTCACCAGGAGATCACGGGACAACATTTGCTCATTCATCAATGGGAACAGCTTTAGGTTTAACTGTATTAAATACATTACTTGATGATGGGTTAATGCAAGAAGCTTATGAAACGTCACTATATTTGAATGACAAACTGCAAGATATTCAGAAAGAAAATGCTTATTATATTCAGGAAGTACGTCATGCGGGGATGATGTTTGGGATAAGTGTGAATGACACGAAAGAAAATGTGAAGAAATTACAGATTGAGTTAATGAATAAAGGGATGTTAGTCGATGTAACACAAGGGAATATTATTCGATTACTTCCGCCGTATATTATTACGAAAGAGGAAATTGACGCATTCACTTATGAGTTTATTTCCTGTATTCATAACATAGCTGCTACAGCAAGTATTTAAAAAAATATAAAAAAATATAAAAAGCTGAAGAAGCCGCTATTTTAGCGGCTTCTTCAGCTTTTTAAAATAGTAAATTACTTAACCTAGAGAGCATCTCATTGGACAAATAATTAATTATGTGAAACAATAATAACAGATAAGGAGACGTTAATTTTCCTTAAGTGCTTCGAATTAATTTTATTCAATAAGAGAAGGTGTGCTTAAAGAAGTTAAATTAAAAAGGAGCTGTTTTATTATATGCAACAAAATAATGATTTAAATTTTGAACCTCAAGACGTTAATATTGTCAATCCTAAACAAGCCAGGAAAGCAGTAATTGCTACTGGTATAGGGAACGCAATGGAGTGGTTTGACTTCGGATTATACGCGTATTTAGCGGTTATCTTAAGTCAATTATTCTTCTCAGGTGTTGATAATAGTGGATTGCAACTTGTACTTACATTCGGTACATTTGCAGCAGCCTTTCTCGTTCGACCAATCGGAGGTGTATTCTTTGGTAGAATAGGAGATAAGTACGGCCGAAAAATCGTGTTAAGTACTACTATTATTTTAATGGCACTTTCTACATTATTCATCGCATTACTACCAACCTATGAACAAATTGGTGTATGGGCACCAATACTACTTTTAGTTGCCCGAATGATTCAAGGCTTCTCTACAGGCGGCGAATATTCAGGAGCAATGGTTTATATCGCAGAATCTTCTCCAGATAAAAAGCGTGGTATACTCGGTAGTGGTCTTGAAATTGGAACACTCTCAGGTTACATTGCTGCATCGGTAATTGTTACCATTTTGACGTTATTGTTAACAGATGAGCAAATGCTCAGCTGGGGATGGCGTATTCCGTTCTTAGTAGCTGCACCAATTGGTTTGGTCGGTTTATACTTACGCCGTCATCTAGATGAATCTCCAATCTTTGAAGAGATGGAAAAAGCACAAGAGGAATCTGAAGACAATGAACAATTTTCATTTATGGATATTATTAAATATCACAAAAAAGACTTCTTATTAAGCACAGTAATTGTCGCCTTCTTTAATATTACGAATTATATGATTCTTTCGTATATTCCTTCTTATCTAACTCAAGTACTTAAAGTCAAAGAAACAACGGGCTTATTAATTATTTCTATTACGATGGCACTTATGATTCCACTAGCACTATATTTCGGTAAATTAAGTGATAAAATTGGTAATAAACGCGTCGTGCAAATTGGTTTACTTGGTTTAACTGTATTTGCAATTCCAGCATTTTTACTAATAGGTAACGGACATATTGCAGCTATATTTGCAGGTATTTTCGTACTAGGTTTCTTCTTAAGTGTATATGAAGGAACATTACCTTCATTATTACCATCACTCTTTTTCACTGATGTACGTTATCGAGCACTTTCGATCTCATTTAATATTTCTGTATCGATATTCGGTGGAACAACACCGCTTGTATGTTCATACTTAGTTCATGCAACTGGTAACCCGCTTGCGCCAGCATTTTATTTGACGGGTGTAAGTATTATTGGATTAGTTGTATTTAGTGTATTATTTGTTACGACTTCAGGGCGTGCGCTAAAAGGTTCATATCCTACAGTAGAAACGAAAAAAGAAGCACACCTAATCGCTAAAGAAGACCCTGAAGAAACACTTTGGTGGCATGAAGAGTCATTAGAAATTGAAGCAGGGAAGAATGCTTCCATTTAAAAAGCAACGTAGAAGTATAAAAAGACTCCTATGAATATAGGAGTCTTTTTGTTACGTTATTTCTTTCGTTTCTTCAAACTTTTCTGATAGGCATAAAGCTTATGAATCTCTTCCTTAAATTCATGCAGAAGTACAATGCTTTTACCATTTGAATAACGCACCGTATTATAAGCATCTATAATAATATTACTTTGAATATTTACATCTTCTTCATCATTTATTCTTTCTAGCCAAGCCTCAACAGTTTCTCCCCGTTTTCTATTTAAAGGAGGGGTTAACTTACTCTCTAGCTTGAAAATTTCCTTCCGAATTTCGTTATGCGGCGGTTTATTTCGTTTAAAACGATTTTGGTTCGTTCCTTCTTTATTAGTAATGATAGTAGATTCGAAGGCAGGCATATTTGGTAAACTGAATTGTTTTCGTTTTTTTACTATTTTCCAAACGACGTAAATAGCGATAGCTGTACATGCTATTATGGTAATGCTATTTATGAGTGTGGGGTCAAAATCAGGAAGTTTTTCCCCATTGTCTTCAATTTTAGGTTTTAAGAGATGCCCTTTACTTGCCCAAACCCCTTCAGTATCTTTCAATTCAGCTGCTATGAGAAATGGATTTATAACATAACCGACTCCTAACGCGACTACTTCTGTGATAAAGCTAAAAATAAGACGAATAAAAGGAAAAACTAAAACAAGTACTATACTCATTACACCAATCGTAATGATAGAAATGAAACGTAATAACTGTTGATTCCGATTTGCCCCAGTTAACCAAAATGTAATCATAATGTGTATAACTAATAGTAACAGCTTCCACAAAGGTGGAAAGGGCGCATAAAATATGGCTGAAATACTAAACCAAACAATACCGCCTAACGATTTTTGAACTGGATATCCTGGTCCGACTACATGTACGATAAAGAAGAAAAGCGGTAACATAATTGTGCCGAATAGAGAGAATGGGAGAAGGAAAGAACAACCAATTATTTGAGTAATGAACAGTATGACAAATCCGGTTGTTTTTTTATTCATAAATTTATGAATAAGAAATACGCCTATATAGCCTGTTGCTAAAAATATGGCAATAGCAACAAGGTCATCCCTTTCTGTTAATAATGAAAGGAGGAGAAGCAAAATAAAGTCATTAACGTGATAGAGCCAAGTTTTCAACCGATTCCACCATCCCTTCGCTATTAATGAGGAACGTTGGCTGCGAGAGAAGAGGGAGTTCATTTTTCTGTAAACCAATGTATATCATTGTAGACGAACGTTCTCTCTTTCTCGTTACATAATGAAGGAATCCTTGTTTCGGAAGTAACGTACTATCATCTGAAATACGTGCTAATTCTTCTAAAGCTTTTGCATATTGTGTTTGCCCTTCATGTAACGATAAATGTAATGCACCACCTTCTGCTAATACACTAATAAATAATTCAAACGGTATGTGATGCTTCGTTGCATATTGGCAAATGTATGTTGCGAATGAAATTAAATCTTCAACATTATCTTTCCAACCAAATCCACGATCGGCAGCTAAAGAAAGACAAATCGTCCAACTATAATTTTTTACAGGTTCAAATTGCTTCGCTTGTAATTCTTGCATTTTAGCAGATGCCTTCCAATGAATAGAGCGGAAAGACTCACGCTCATATCGCTTTACACCGATAATAGATGTTTCATCATTGTAAAAAGAAAAATTAGTTCGATAAGAACCAGTTAGAAGTTGCTGAAGTTCTTGCAAACCTGCTACTTCTTTAGGAGAAGGATACACAATAATTTCAGTTTTTAACTTATCGAAAACAGGTAAGTGTACATTTAATAAATGAAAAGGATCTTTTAAAACGCATTCGAACTGTTCAATTTGAAACACACCACGTTTCGTTGCGGTTAATGTTAAATCCCATTTTTGCGCCGAATGTGCAGGTTGTGAAAATGGAAAAGAGAATAACGTTTTTGATATTCGTTCAATTCCTTGATCTTTATGCTGTATAAGAGACGAATCTAAATGAAAATAACAAACACCATTAACGAGAGGGATATGTGCACCGTTTTTCAAATGAATAAAAAACTTTCCAGATTCATCAGGGAAAAGCCGAGTTGTTTGTCTCTCGTTTATAACTTCAAATTTTTTCTCTATGTAAGCGACATATTTATAAATGAAAATCGCAAATAAATAATAGGAGAAAAAGAGAAACATTATAATTCGTTGCGGCATAAAAAACGTAAATAGTATAGCGCCTGGCACAGTTAGTTGAATAATATGGAGTTGAAAAAATAAAGGTACAGTTACAACACGCTGTCCATTCATACTTGCTCAATCTCCACAGGTACGTCAACTTCTTTTAAAATACTTTGCATTATATCATTTTTAGTCGTACGCAGGGCACCTTCCATTGATAAGACAATACGGTGATTCCAAACGGAAGGAGTTAAAAATTGTATATCTTCAGGGGTGCAATATTCTCTCCCGCGTAAGAAGGCTAATGCTTGAACTGCGCGCACTAAAGAAAGTGTGGCACGTGGGCTTACACCGTTAGCGATGTAATCGTGATTTCGAGTAGCTTGTGCAAGTTTAATTATGTAATGTTCTAACGGTTCTGATATGAAAATTTCTTTTATTCGTTTCTGTGATTCTAATATATCTTCTAAAGAGATAACAGGTGTGACACGTTCTAGCGGTATATCGTTACGAAAACGTCGCATCATTTGTAACTCATCTTCAGGAGTTGGATAACCGATTGAAATCGTCATTAAAAAGCGATCAAGCTGTGCATCTGGAAGAGGGAAAGTCCCTTGTGATTCAATTGGGTTTTGTGTTGCAATAACAAAGAACGGTTTTGGGAGAGGAGTAGACTGTTTTTCAAGCGTCACTTGTCGCTCTTCCATCGCTTCTAACAAACTAGATTGTGTTCTCGGCATTGCACGGTTAATTTCATCTGCTAGCAAAATGTTTGTCATAACGGGTCCAATTCTTAACTCAAATTCACTTGTTTTTGGGTTAAAGTATTCAATACCTGTTACATCACTTGGAAGTACATCAGGGGTAAATTGAACACGAGAAAAACTACCGCCAATACTTTTTGAAATGGTTTTCGCCAGTAACGTTTTTCCAGTACCAGGCACGTCTTCGAGTAGTACATGTCCATCAGCAAGCAGTGAAACAAGCAGTAGATCAATAACATTTTCTTTACCAACAAACACAGATCCTATGTTTTCTTTCAATTTATTTATCATATGTACCATTCCTTTCAGTATAAAAGAGCTAATATTTCTATATTTTAACAAATTATTCAGAAAATTAGTATAATTTTTTAATTCAAAGAAATAGATATTTAATTATTAAATTAATCTTGTATATTTTGGAATATGAATATACAATATCGGTATACGATGTATCGTTAGTCGATATATCATAAGGCGATGTATCGGAGGTAGTTATAATGAATGCGAAGGCGCAAAAATATATTCCGTTAACTGAGGCGGCATACTACATATTATTGTCACTTGTAAAGCCAATGCATGGTTATGGAATTATGCAAATGGTAGAAGAGATGACAAATGGAGAAGTAAAACTCGGTCCTGGTACGTTATACGGGAATACGACGAAATTACTTAAAGAAAAATTAATTGTTGAAGTTGCCTCTACAGATAGAAAGAAGTGCTATGAGTTAACGCCGTTTGGGAGAGAAGTGTTAGAGCTCGAGTATAACAGGTTACAGAGATCTGTAAGGAATGGGAATAGTATATTAGGGGAGTGAATGAAAGATGGAGACAAAGAAGGTATTCAAACCTTTCGCGAAATGGAATTATTTCTGTAAAGAAGTAGACGAGGAAAATGAGTTACCTGATATTTATTCAGACAAAGAAACGAAGATACAAAAACTTGTTGAATTGATACAGTTCGTTGCAATTATGTTTGTAACGTTAATTCCAGTGCTTTACTTATGTTTTCTTGGAGTATCAGAATCAGGATTATATAGAGGTATGGTAGGGTTTTTAGTTTGTATATATTCATATGCGTTTATTAATTTATTTAGAAAGCTTAAAAAATTGAAAAAGGAAATATTTTAACAAAGAGTGATATTCTTAGAGAAGATATATTGGGAAATCATCTTCTCTAATCTTTATATATATTTATTTTGTTCATTCTTTTTTACATAATAAAAGACTACCTTTTTAATTCATAGAATTAACAGTTACAAAGATAATACCAGTAACAATACCTAAAAAAATCATAAATGAAGAAGAAATAATTAATAATAAAGAATTAGCAATAAATATCACTTTATTAGATTTTTGATTTTTAAAATGGTAATAAAGTAAAAGACCACAAATAGTAGAAACAATCCATATTGTTAGACCGTAAGGAGTCGTTATTTTTTCAAAATCGAAGATCCAAAAGTAAAAGATGACTATGTGGCAAGTTACTAGTAGAAATGTTGATGGAAGCATTATCTTTTTATTTAAAAGCATTTGTTATCCCCCCTTATGTAAATATTACCAAAAGGGTGTGGGTTTTAATATATAATAAGGAAGAAATACATCTTTAATTAACTTATTAAATGGAAAAATCCCTTATAGAAAAATCTATTTCTACAAGGGATAATAATGTTTTTATTAGAAAGACTGATTTTGCGCAGGTTTAATAAATTGTTCTGGGTTTTCAACAAGTCCGCATACAGCACATTGGACGCGGTATGTAGGTCCTTGATAGGCCATATGAAAAGCATTCATCGTTTCATTTGTGTATTCTTCTTCTACTTGACCAGTTTGTGGATTTAATTTGACTGGTTTTACTTGTTGTTCAAGAATATTAAAGCGAGTACGGTTCGTTTTACAGCTTGGACATAGCATTGGTTCCATATGTATACACCTCCATTTGTATCATTTCTTAAAATCTTTAATTTTATGCAAGCAAAAAACTTTCTCAATATAAATAGGTGTTTAATGTATTTAAAATTCAGAAAAAATAAAATAT
Organism: Bacillus sp. ME78; assembly: GCF_903970865.1. Lineage (NCBI taxonomy): Bacteria > Bacillati > Bacillota > Bacilli > Caryophanales > Bacillaceae > Bacillus > Bacillus sp. ME78. The sequence continues at coordinate 17,991 of NZ_CAJCKK010000023.1, read as the reverse complement.
AATAAAAGTACGAACTGGTTATGTCCAAACCAAATCTCCTGTTTTATGCCAATAAGCTGGGGGGCCGAGAAATCGGCCTCATTTTTTTTTGCTCATTACTACAAGGAACAAGGTTTTTGTGAGACTTTTGTCGAAATTTTAGGGATAGATATAAAGGGGGATGTAAAATGGATTTGAAAATGAAGTACATCATTTTATATGTAGAAAAGTTTGAGGAATGTTTAAAATTCTATAAAGATATTTTACAGTTACCTATAAAAGTAGAGCACGGTACATATATTGAATTTAATACTGGAACTACCATTTTAGCGATGAATACGCGGCAAGATGTGAAAGAATTAACAGGACTACCGCTTACAGAAGGTGAATTAAAGTCTTCTCATTTCGAATTAGGATTCGTTGTTGAGAATGTACAAGAAACGATTGAGCAATTTAGAGAACAAGGAATCAAGATTTTAGTTGAACCTATTGTAAAACCGTGGGGACAAACAATTGCCTACATTGCTGATCCAGATGGAAATTATATTGAAATTTGCAGTTCATTAGAATAGAGGGAGAAAGAGAGATGGGATTTCCAAAACTAGAAACAGAACGTTTACTCTTAAGAGAACTTACACTATTAGATGCAGAAACGATGTTCCAATATTTTTCGAAAGAATCAGTTATACGTTATTTCGGAATGGATTCTTTTGAAAATATTGAGCAAGCGAAAACAACGATTCAAACGTTTAAAAATCGTTATGAAGAGGGCAGTGTATTTCGCTGGGGAATCGAGAAAAAAGGGACGGGCCAATTAATCGGAACGTGCGGATTTCATTTAATTAATAATAATCATAAACGAGCTGAAATTGGTTATGAATTAGATGATACATATTGGGGACAAGGATATGCATCGGAAGCATTACAAGCGATTTTAGCTTACGGATTTGAAATGCTGCAACTGATAAGAATCGCAGCGGTTGTATATGTAGAAAATAAAGCTTCTCAAAAGTTGTTAATAAAAGCAGGATTTCAAGAAGAAGGATTACTTCGAAAACATATGATTCAAAATGGAGTTGCTCATGATACCATTTTATATTCTTTATTAAAAGAAGAGTGGAAGAAGTAATGAGTACAAACGAACTTATAACGATTATGAAGAATCATAGGGAAAATAGATTCATTTTAGGTATAGATGGTTTAAGTCGTTCAGGAAAAACAACATTCGTAGCAAATTTAAAAGAAAATATGAAACAAGAAGGCATTCCGTTTCATATTTTCCATATTGATGATCATATAGTGGAGCGTAATCGACGCTATTATACAAACCATGAAGAATGGTATGAGTATTATTGTTTACAGTGGGATATTACATACTTGAGGCAGAAGTTTTTTCAGAAGTTACAACATGAGACAAAATTAACTTTGCCTTTTTATCAAGAGGAAACAGACTCATGTGAAATGAAAAAAGTACAGATTCCTATTGTAGGCGTAATTGTTATTGAAGGAGTTTTTCTGCAGCGAAAAGAATGGAGAGATTTCTTTCATTATATGGTCTATTTGGACTGTCCAAGAGAGACAAGGTTTCTACGTGAGAGTGAGGAGACACAGAAAAACCTTTCAAAGTTTGAAAATAGGTATTGGAAAGCAGAAGATTATTACTTAGAAATGGAATCGCCGAGGAATAGGGCGGATTTAGTCATTAAATGATTTGAAGAAAACCTCAGCTTTTTGCTTGAAAAGTTGAGGTTATTCTATGTTATCGTAAATTATTTTGTAAGTATTGGGAAGGAAATTCGTATAACAATTTGAATTATATAGTTATAGATAAATCTATAGATGAAAAGATTTCAATAAAGCGAGTGATAACATGAGTATTTTCATTTTAGAAGATGATGTCATACAAGCGCAGCAAATGAAACAACTAGTTGAGGAGATTTGTGAGAAGTACATATTGCCTTTTGATTTTATCGAAGTAACTAGTAAAAGTGAAAACATAATTAATAACATTTCAAAGGTAACATATGTACCAATTTATTTTTTAGATATAGAGATAAAAAGAGAAGAGCGTAAAGGTTTACAAGTGGCGCAAGAAATACGAAAGTATGATACGCAAGGGATTATTGTGTTTGTAACGACACATTCTGAATTTGCACCTATTTCATATCAATATATGGTATCAGCTTTAACTTTTATTGATAAAGGGTTACCATACGAAGAGCGATATATGGTTTTGGAACAATGTTTACTTCAATATGAAGCACGTAATAAGCAGTTCATTCCATCCGATGATTTTATCGTTGAAAATAGTAATGCGACTGTGCGAGTTCCATTTCAAGAAGTTGAATATGTTATGACCGATGAACCGCATCGTCTAGCATTAGTGACGTTAGATCGAATCGTTTATTTTTACGGGACTTTAAAGGAAATTGAATTAATAGATGAACGTTTATTTCGTTGTCATCAATCATATATCGTGAATACGAAGCAAATGTCTTCTTACGATGTGAAGCAAAAAATGATAGTTTTAAAAAGCGGGAAGCGTATTCCAGTATCACGTCGTTTAGTGAGTAAAGTACGTAATATGTTAAAGGGTGAGATGTAATGTATATTTATGATTTATTTGCAATATTGCTTACTAGTATGAGCCATACATTTTTATACATTCAATTAATCCGGTACAACAGATTGTCAGTTAGAATGTTAATAGCTTTAAGTACGGTATTCATTATTCTACTTGCTATTGTCGTAACAGTAACAAGATACCCAGAGTTGAATAGTACCATTGTGTTATTTCTAATAAGTTTAGGGTTAATGCAAAATGAATTGAAACTTAAGCATAATTTATATTTTGCACTAGTTAGTATGGTGATAATAACGTTAGTGAAAATGTTGCTTTTCGATTTAGGAATGAAAATCTTTATGTTAACGCCATTCAATTTATATTTATGGACAGGTAGCATGATTCATCTTATTGTATCAATCCTTACTTTTATCGGTATTTTAGTAGCTCGTAAAAGAATACGAAAAATTGCTCAATATATAGTAGGTAGTCCGCTATACTATGTAACTTATATATTATTAATTATCGGATTCGTTATTGAACTAATTTTAACTAGGCCATCTACTGAGTTTTTAGCGCAATTAAATCAACAATACAGTGAAGTAAGTTATATTTCAGCGATTATTGTATTTTTATTATTAATAATCATTGTACTAATAAGCTCACACCTATCGAAAGAAAAATTACGAGAAGAGCATGAAAAACGTTTAGATAAGGAATTATTAGATTATGTGGAGAAATTAGAGGATATGCATGATGAGCTTGCTAGTTTCCGTCATGATTATATGAATGTATTACTATCGTTAGAAGAGGGAATACGTACAAAAAATGTGAAGGAAATTGAGCAAGTGTATTATGATGTTATAGCTCCTACATTAAAAACAATAAATGATCATGAACTTGATATTGCAAAATTATCTCGCATACATATTCCTGAAGTGAGAAGTGTATTAAGAGCGAAAGTTGGCACTGCCCAGCAACAAAACCTAAAAGTAATGCTTGATATACCGGAGAAAATTGAAAGTATTTCGATGACGATCATTTCATTTATTCGCATCATCTCGGTTTTAATAGACAATGCAATTGAAGAAGCAGTACATAGCGAGGAAAAGATATTGCAAATCGCATTCTTTGAAATGGATTCAGGGCAGTATTTTATTGTACGTAATAGTTCAAAGAGTGAAGTGATTAATTTGCAAAAAATTTATGAGAAAAACCATTCCAGTAAAGAAGGGGCGAGAGGATACGGGTTATTCTCGTTAAAAAGAATCATGAACAAAACAAATAACGCGACATTAGAAACAACTTATGTAAGTCCTTATTTCACCCAAACATTCATATTAAAAGAGATAAAATGACCATCTATGATGAAAATGAAACCGAATAAGAAATAACTACATACTTCCTTCACTTATTTTTATACACTTCAAGTAAGAGGTGAAGCGAGATGAATGGTCTTATTTTTACAACAATGATTAGCTTTGGTTTACCGCTTGTAGCACTTTTATATGCTTTTTGGAAGAAACGCTATTTTCCATATATGTTAGGTGTATTGGCTTTTGTTGTATCACAAATATTAATTCGCATACCAATACTGAATTATTTAAATGGAACTAGCACAGATTTTCAAATGTTTTCTGCTACGCAGCCTGTACTATTTGTACTTTTGCTTAGTTTATCAGCAGGTATTTTTGAAGAGATAGCTCGTTTTATCGCAATGCGCTATTTTATGAAACAACGAGATTGGCAATCTGGTTTTTTATTTGGAGCAGGGCATGGTGGTATTGAGGCAGTATTGATAGTTGGTATCCCGGTAATATCCTTATTATTGTCACAAACAGTCATCCAAAATGGTGATAGTTATTATTTCGGCGGTATTGAGCGTATCTTTGCGATGGTATTGCATATTGGGCTTTCTTTCATTGTATTGCAAGCTGTAGTCCAAAAGAAATTTCGTTATGTTGTTTTCGCTATACTCATTCATGGAGCTGTAAATACATTAGCAGGTATTATACCACTATATGTACCAGGAACAAATGGGATCATTGCTGTAGAAGTTTCAATCGCAATTTCTGCTGTACTTGTTTTTAGCCATAGTTTCATATTAAAAAGAAGGGGTGTATTAAAATGAGAAGAATGTTACTTATTATTATAAGTGCTATCGCGGCGTTCGCGCTCGCAGCTTGTACCGGTAATAAAGTAGATGAAAGTACGTCAAAAAAATTTATTCCGAAGGCGGAAGAAATTGTATCATTATTAAATGAGGCAAAGTATAAAGAAGTGCATGAAAAATTTGATAGTAAAATGAAAGCTGAATTACCAGAAGAAAAAATGAAAGATCTTACACCTGTAATTGAGAAAGCTGGTACGTTCGAAAAAATTGAAAAACAATCGATTGAAGAAAAAAATGGTTTATATACAGTTATTCTTGTAGCGAAATATAGTAAAGAACAACGGACATTTATTATAACTTATAATGAAAAAGAAGAAATAGCAGGGTTATTTATTAAATAAAAAAACAGATACAGTGGAAGTTTCCACTGTATCTGTTTTTTTATTGTAACCAAATTATGGTTATTCATGCTAATATAAACTCATAGCTATATAGAAGGGGTGGGATTAGTATGAAAACAGAAATAGTTCCTAAAAAGAAGTACAGTATAATAAGCTATATATCTTTACTCATCGGCATTTTGTGTTTTCTATTCGTTTTTATAACGCCAACAAGGATAGCGAATGCAGGTAATATAGTTGGAGATTATATTACAATTGCCCTGACAGGTGTAGGTATCATGCTTTCAATAATCACAATGACGAAAAAAACAGAGAAGAAGGGGATTGCTATCCTTTCATTAATACTGTCCTCATCATTTTTTATATTTTGGATCATAGCAATTATCCTATTGTTTACTGGTCAAATTAGTTTTGCGCCGTAATGTGAAATAAAAAGAGTCCTTTTCGTATGATAACGGGTATAGTTACGGGAGTGAAAATATAAAATAACATACAAATTAGGGATGTAAATCACTTATGATTTAGCATCCCTTTTTTTATTGTTATTTCAGTGTTTAAGCGCTTTTATATAGTTAAATAGCGTTCTAAATAATAAGATAAATGGAAAATTTATGTTAAAATAATTATAGAGATTGTGAAAAAATGTTCTTAAACTAGCGTTCAGATTACTTTAAGAAGGTTTTTTCAAAGGAAATGGTAAATATCATATTTTGAAGGGGTGATTGTAGTGGATTAAGTGATTTTTTTAATCTTGGTTAAATACTTTGAAGATAGGGGTTTATAACTATGAATACAAAACTAATAATAGTAGAAGGGTTACCTGGATTTGGAAAATCAACCACTGCAAAGCTAATAAATGAAATTCTAAGCCAAAATAAAATTGAAGTTGAACTATTTTTAGAGGGAAATTTGAACCACCCAGCCGACTATGATGGTGTATCTTGTTTTAATAAATTTGAGTTCAATAGATTATTATCTAACAGTGGAGATTTTAAAGAAGTGCTCCTTAAGAAAGTACTAAAAAAAGGAAGCAATTATTTATTACCATACAGAAAGATGAAAAATGAGTTTGGTGACCAGTTTTCGGACGAATTATTTAACATTATTTTAAAAAATGATATATACGAATTACCATTCGATAAAAATGTTGAATTAATTGCTGACAAATGGAATGACTTTGCTGAAATCGCTCTAGAAGACAATAAGGTTTATATCTTTGAATGTTGTTTCATACAAAATCCATTAACTATTGGGATGATTAAATATGGTGAACAAAAAGAAAAAATAATAAATTATGTAATGAAAGTTGCAAAAATCATAGAGAATTTAAACCCAATGTTATTGTATGTAGAACAAGATAATCTTGAATTTTCATTTAGGAAGGCGTTAAAAGAAAGAACTCCAGAATGGTCCACAGGAATTATCGACTATTACACTAACCAAGGCTATGGGAAAGAACATCACCATTCAGGTGTAGAAGGAGCGTTAAAAGTTCTTGAAGCTAGAAGGAATTTAGAATTAGAAATATTCGATATGTTAAAAATGAAAAAAGAAACAATCAATAATACAAAATATGAAATTGACTCATATAGGTCAATGTTAAAAGATAAGTTAGCCATACAAATGGTGAAATAGCTTTTTACACTAACTGGTGCTTTAGTTGAAGAAGGAAATAAAAAACGCTCAGAATATTTTCTGAGCGTTTTAGTTTGTTATTTCTAATGTTTATTAGCATTTTTCTCTTCCTAAACTGAACCCATTACTCGTATGAAGGACTCTTTTTATTCGGTATCTTCAGGTTGATATTCTAAAATATCCCCCGGTTGGCATTCTAATGCTTTACATATTGCTTCTAAAGTTGAAAAACGGACTGCTTTTGCTTTTCCATTTTTCAAGATAGAAAGGTTAGCCATTGTAATTCCAACCTTCTCCGAAAGTTCTGTTACACTCATTTTTCTTTTTGCTAACATTACATCAATATTAATAATAATTGCCATATTATTCACCTCAGACCGTTAAATCATTTTCTGATTTTATATCTATAGCATCTTTTAATAGTCTTTGGAGAACGGCAGCAAAGACCGCGATTACCATTGAAGCAAAAATCATAATCATTCCGATAATAATAATGCCAGGGGCATCATCTCTCTCTGCCACGAGATAGAAAAGTGGCATACCTAATACATATAATACACTAATTGCCAATGCGCTGTACTTAATATTTTTTAAAGCTTGAACAGATAACTCTGAGAATGCGTTGTTTTTATCAATATAGTTTAAAAGCTTAAATGTTTGGTACAGTGCGAAGTAATAAGGTATTGCTGTTGCGTATAAATTGATAAATACAAGATATTTAATATATGAAATATCTGGATATAATTCTGCGGCGAAATTTCCTATTTTAGGGACTAAAAAAATGCACATAGCAAGAACGGGGATTCCGATCAGAATCACAACGGTCTTTAAAAAGAGTGTGGATCCTTGTTTCATAAAAAGCACCTCATTTATTTAATATCTTATTAATTTAACATGAAATTTATTGTTTAACAATAAATTTTTGTTTATTATAATCATGTTTTTATTGTTAAATAAATTTCGAATTAAAATGAATATAATCGTTCCTTATTTCTGTAAATGATGTTATGTTAAAAGTGATGATTAAGACTTTTGTATATTAAGAGTTTTTAGAAAATCAATATTTTGCGTAATTAGACGAGGTGTTAATGAAATGAAATCGTACACACAGTTTGAACGAAGAAAACACATATTAGATGAGTTGGAAAAGTATAATCGAGTGATGGTAAATGATTTAGCGAAAGTATTAAATGTTACAACAGAAACGATACGAAGAGATTTAGATATGTTGCACAAAGAAGGGCAGCTTACGAAAATACATGGTGGGGCAATTAAGAAAAAAGATCAATCACTAGAATTTCATTTTGATAAACGTCGATCTGAGAATATTGAAGAAAAACGAAAAATTGCAATGGAAGCAAGTAAACTCGTAGAAGATAATGATATTATCGCAATTGAAATTGGGACAACTACAATGCAAATTTTAGATTACATATACGATAGAAAGAATTTGACGATTTTAACCAACTCAATACCGGCTGTGAATAAAATTATTGAGCTGAAAGAACAGTATGATTCCTTTGATTGCAGGTTAATAGTCATAGGGGGGATATTGAATACAAATTCCTTAGCATTGTCTGGAGAAATGACGTTAAACTATCTTGATCATTTCACTGTTAATAAGTTATTTGCTTCGTGTGATGGCATTTCATTAGAAAAAGAACTAACATGTTCGTATATTGAAGATGCCCAAATATATAAGCAGTTAAAAAACAATGCAAAACAAGTTGTAATGATGGCTGATGAATCAAAGTTTAATTTAACAAAGTTTTATAAAAGCGGGAGTTTTAGTGATATAGATGCATTATATACGAATGCAAAGCTTGATGAAGCGTGGGAAAGTGTGTTAACAAGTAATGGAGTAGAAGTAATAACAGTATAGAAAAACAAAAAGAAGGCTATTTCTTAGTAAGTTGAGAAATAGCCTTCTTTTTTTGTTTATATGTTGTTTTGTTTTGTTAATTTGTTGTTTTTACAATTAGTTAACAAATTAACAACATTGTGTTAATAATGAACTCGTACAATATGAATTAGGGGGTGGCAAGAATGCAAATAAAACTATCAAAAGCTGTGTTCTTTTTAATACCAGTTGGAATACCTCTAATCTTGTTTTGGATTATTCCGAATTTCATTAGTTTAGGTATTAGTTTTACTGATTGGGATTTTATGACGAATGATTTTAACTTTGTTGGTTTAGAAAACTATTTCAATTTATTTACACAAGATTCTTTTATGCAAGCATTGCTCAATACGTTTTATTTCGGAATTGGAACAGTCATTCCGACGATTGCATTAGGCTTAGGGTTCGCATTATTTTTCCGAAAGAAATTCAAAGGTTCTGCATTGTATCAATTAATGATTTTTTCACCATGGGTAACGCCAACAATAGCTGTATCCATTGTGTGGTCACTCTTATATGAACCTCAATTTGGAGTTATTAATAAAGTGCTAAACTTTTTCGGGATACCTGGTTTGGACTGGCTTCAGAGTAGTCAAACAGCGATGTTAGCAGTCATTATAATGACTGTTTGGAAATTAGTTGGGTGGACGATGATCTTCTATATCGGTGCATTAGAAAAAGTTCCGGATAGTTTATATGAAGTAGCTAGTATTGATGGGGCAAATGCATGGCAGAAATTTAGATATGTAACACTACCAATGGTTTCATCAACAACTTTCTTCCTAGTTGTCGTTAATACAATTTCTTCAGTGCAGGCTTACGATCAAATAAAAATTTTAACACAAGGTGGACCTAGTGGTTCGACGCGTACGTTACTGTATTTATTCTTCCAACAAGGGTTTGAACAGTTTGATATGGGATCTGCAACTGCAATCGCATTTATCATACTAATCATTACAATTCTACTATCTGTTATAAACAAAATAATAGGTGATAAGTGGGTGAACTATTAAGGTGAATAATATGAACAAAGGTCCATTAATCGTAAAGCATCTCTTTTTAGCTCTATCAAGTATACTATTTGTTTTTCCGTTCATATGGATGGTACTTGGCTCGTTTAAAACATCTAGTGAAGTATTACAAGGAGGCTTTTGGCCTAAAGAATTTCATTGGGAAAATTATCGACAAGTATTAGACATACTACCATTTAACACATATTTATTTAATAGTTTTTATACATCTTTCCTCATTACAATATATGTGCTTGTTTCATCTGCACTATTTGCTTATATGTTGGCATTTTACAAGTTTAAAGGTAAAAGTATTACATTTAGTGTTGTAATGGCAACGTATATGATTCCTGGAGCTGTTTCGTATGTTCCTGTATATGTATTGCTAGGGAAATTTGGTCTGATTGATTCTCATTTTGGATACATGATTTCTATGGCTGTTAGCGTATTCGGTATTTTCTATTTAAAACAATCGTTCCACAAAATTGGTTTTGAAATAGTCGAAGCAGCCAAAATTGATGGAGCAAGTGATTTGCGTATTCTTTGGAAGATTATTTTCCCAATGACACGATCATCATTTGTAACACTAGGATTGGTCACGTTTATTGGTAATTATAATAATTACGTCTGGCCAGCTCTTATTTTGAAAGATAATACGCAAAAGTTAATTACGAATGGAATTGCTGATTATTTCATTAATAGTTCCTTAGGAAGAGATTGGTCACATATTATGGTTGCAAGTACAATCGCAACAGTGCCACTCTTAATCGTATTTTTAATTCTACAAAAATGGTTTTTATCTGGTGTTACTGATTCAGGAATAAAGGGGTAATTAAATAGTAAAGGGGATCTGTGGGATGAAAAAACTATTCATGCTTCTAACAGTTATAACATTGTTTGTAAGCGCACTTGCGGGATGTTCAGGCGGAAAAGGAAGTACGGTTAAAGCGAGTAAAGAAGGAGAGAAGGTTGTTGTTCCATTCATTAATGGAGTAGGAGGTTCTCTTGCAGAGCATGTAGATAAGATTGTAGAAGAATATAATAAAAGCCAGGACAAATATGTAGTGAAAACGACAAAAGCTGGTAGCTATGATGAGTCTTATCAAAAATTACAAAGTGGATTTGCAGCAAATAATCAAGAAGCAATTGCATTACTAGGCTCAGATGTCGTTCAAGAATATGTTAAAAAACAGTTAATCGTACCTATAGATGAATATGTTAAAGATGATACTAATTTCAAAAAAGAAGATTATGGGAAAGGGTTTATGGAGCAAGCAACAATTAACGATAAGTTGTATGGAATTCCGTTTTACGGTACAACACAAATTTTTTATTACAATAAAAAGGCTTTAGCGGAGAATGGTTTTACAAAAGATGATTTAAAGACGTGGGAAGGTGTAGAAAAAGTAGCAAAAACAGTCGCAAAACGTGGTGAAAATGGGAATGTATCATATGCGGGCTGGATGCCAATGTGGGGAACTTCCAATTTAATTGATGCGGTTCGCAGTACTGGCGGAAATGTATTAAGTGAAGATGGTACAAAAGTATTAATTAACGATGACACTTGGGTTACGGTATGGGAGAAATTCCGTACATGGCTTCATGAAGATAAAATTATGAAAATACATTCTGGTGGTACTGGATGGGAATATTGGGATAAAACAGTAATTGATTTAGTTGAAGGTAGAACGCTAGGATTTACAGGATCATCTGGTGACCAAGGATTTGTTTTTAAATCATTAGGAAAAGGAATGACAGAAGAAGAACGTCTTAACACATTTGAAGCATTACCTCAGCCTGCTTGGGGTAATAATAAACCAGCGCCAAAACTAGAAACATATTTATTCACATTAACGAGAAATATTGATCCAGAAGTAGCAAAAGGCGCATATGACTTTATGAAGTTTGCGACAAGTACGGAGAAAACGGCTGAATGGTCCATGGCTACAGGATATATCCCTGTTCGTAACAATGTAACAGATTACGGCCCATATGCTGAATTTGTCCAAAAACAACCACAAGCATTAGTTCCATTAGAGCAAGCTAACAATTATGGAGTGGGACCATTTGTTGATCCAACGGGCGGGAAAATCAATGATGCCTTAAATGTAGCGAAAGATAAAGTAGAGATTGAAGGAATTCCAGCGAAAAAAGCATTAGATGAAGCAGCTAAAGTTGCACAAGAAGAGTTAGATAAAGTTTTGAAAAAGAAGAAGTAATATTACATGAGGTGCTTTTGAACGCAGGAAGTGCCTCTAAATGACCTTCATTAAAACGGAAAAAGGTGTGAGAACGATGATCGAAATAACAAGTACGATAACACTTTCTCCATTCGTAATAAATAAACATTGTTTCCAAATGGATGAAACTGATATTAAAAATTTCACATTAACGATTAATCAAGGGGATAGCCGGAAAATCCCGCTTTTATTAATCGTAAGAGATCCTAGCGGTTATGTACGTATGCAATATCAAACGCCAGTTGCAAATGAAAAACTAGTTGTTTCGAAAGATGTAAAGTTTTGTTCCGCAGGGTGTAGTGGAGGAGAAATACAGTCAGGTAATTGGGAATTGGAAATCATATATATCCCTCATTGTGCAAAGAAAGTAGTGAAATTTACTGGGGCAAAAGTTGAATACACAGTAAATATAGTAGTGAACAATCAGTTGGAACGAAAGTATAATAGAGAGCACTTTTGTAAGGAAAATGTTTTTATCGATGATGACCGTTTTAATAAGGTAATAAATGAAGAACATCGCTGGTATAAAGGAGAATTTCATGAGCACACAGATTTAACTGATGGCGAGATAGATGATGAACTTGGAATGAAAGTATGCGAAAAACAAGAATTAGATTTTTTATATGCAACGGAGCACAATATCGTAATGCCATCGTATGAAAAAGGAAGCACATTAATTATACCATCTATGGAACTTACAACTCCGTACGGTCATTACAATATATTCGGGATAAAGGAATACGTTGACTTTACAAAGTATGTAGATGAATCATTTAGCGCTGAAAAAATGAACGTATTTTTCTCATTGATAAAGGAAAAAGGCTATTTATTGAGCGTGAATCACCCATTTATGAAGCCTTGGGCGAACCAAGTGAATATCGATTTAGAACATGTTCATACGATGGAAATTATGTGTGACCCAACTTATAAAAAAAGTAAATCATCCACTTTAGAAGCTTTACGTTGTTTCGATCAAATGTGGGCAAATGGTCTTAAAATTTGGGGGATAGGAGGAAGTGATTCGCATTTACATCCGTCTAAAACATTCCCAGGATCAAAAGACCCATCCATTTACGGTGATCCAGGAACATATGTATTATGTAATGGTTTATCTATGAAAAACTTAAAATCTGCAATCAAAAAGGGACGAATTTATTTCTCACGTTTTAGAAAACTAGTGATAGATATTCAAAATGAAGGGGAAGCGATATATGTCGGTGATGAGGCTAAGGGAAATATTATTTACAGCATTGCTACTGACAAACCGTGTGATTGGAGACTAATAATAAATGGGCAAATGATAGAACAAAAATCTGGAAGCGACGTAACCTTTGCATTCTCTTTAAATGAAGGGGCGTACGCTAGAATTGAAGGATGGGAAGAGGATGAATTAGTAGCGTTTATTAATCCTATTCATAATAAAGTACAGTATAAAAATGTAAAAACATGGGATGAAGTTATAGGGGGAATGAAAGGTGAATAAAGCAATTATTTTTGATAAAGATGGAACATTAATACAGTTAGATTCCGTTTGGTACAAAATTGTACATCGTGTGTTAGATGATATATTTCAAACGTATCCAAATGAAACAAGTAAACGAGATGATTACTTATCAATTATAGGTATGAATGATAATGATTTTGAGAGTACGAGTTTACTAGCTTGTCGCACAAATTACTTTATTGCGGCTGCATGGTATTCGTTGTTAGAGAATCAACATGTGGATAAAAAGAATTTCATTCATGACGTATGTCTTTTATTCAAAAAGTACTCCACTGCAGATGATCTTATATTTACAGAAGTGGAAGGCGCAAAGGAAACGTTACGATATTTAAAAGAAAATGAATATATTATTGGCGTTGTTACGGCAGACGATGTTGATGCTGCGATTCATTCTCTAAAAATGACCGGGTTATATGATTATGTAGATTTTTTAGGTGCAGATGATGGTGTGAATAGAACAAAACCTGAAAGTGATTTTTATCATATGTTTAAAGAACAATTCTCATTAGCTGAGGAAGATGTACTTATGGTAGGTGATACATTAACAGACGTTACATTTGCGAGAAATAGTAATATTAAAGTAGTGGGCGTCTTATCCGGTGCGAGTAAGAAGGAAGATTTAGAAGGAAAAGCTGATTATATTTTAGACAGTATGAAGGATATTTTGAAGGTTTTATAAAACAACTGTACACCGAATTTTCTCAATAAGAGTACTTATAAAAATAGCTCAATTTCTAGGAGGATATTATGGCTCAACTATCATTCAAAAACATTTACAAAAAATATGATCATGATGTGACAATTGTAAAAGATTTCAACTTAGAAGTAAATGATGGCGAATTTATCGTTTTGGTTGGTCCTTCAGGTTGTGGGAAATCTACAACATTACGTATGATTGCAGGACTTGAAGAGATTTCAGAGGGCGATTTTTATATTGATGGAAAGCGTGTAAATGATGTTACATCGAAAGATAGAGACATTGCAATGGTATTTCAAAACTACGCGCTTTATCCACATATGAGTGTTTATGAAAACATGGCATTTGGGTTAAAACTACGAAAGTATAGTAAAGAAGAAATTGACCAGCGTGTGCAACATGCAGCGAAAATTCTTGGGCTTGATCAGTATTTAAGTAGAAAGCCAAAAGCACTTTCAGGTGGACAACGCCAACGTGTCGCTTTAGGCAGGGCGATTGTTCGAAATGCGAAGGTATTTTTAATGGACGAGCCTTTATCAAACTTAGATGCGAAGTTGCGTGTTCAAATGCGTGCTGAGATTACAAAATTACACAAGCAACTGCAAACAACAACTGTGTATGTTACGCATGATCAAATAGAAGCTATGACGATGGCAACCCGCCTTGTTGTGTTAAAAGATGGGATTGTACAACAAGTCGGTACACCGAAAGAAGTGTATGAAAATCCTGAGAATGTATTTGTTGGAGGATTCATTGGCTCTCCTGGAATGAATTTTTTTAAAGGATTATTAACAGATAACGCGCTTATGGTTAATAAGTGGGAAATTGAAGTGCCAGAAGAGAAAATGAAGGGCTTGCGAAATAAGGGCTATACGAATAAAGAAATCATAATAGGGATACGTCCAGAAGACTTTTATTATGGAAAAGCAATCGAGGCGTTATCATATAACGCAAAAGTAACGGTATGTATTGATGTAGCAGAATTAATGGGGGCGGAAACATATCTATATTCTAGCCTAAATGGACAATCCTTTATTGCACGTGTGGATACTTCTTTAGACGTGAAAAGTCAATCAAATATAGATTTAGTTTTGAACATGGACAAAGTTCATTATTTCGACTTAGAAACTGAGAAACGAATTGTTTTATAGAAAATAATTATGGGATTATATTTTTTAAGTTTCTCCAATTACTACAATTAAATAAAAATAAAAAAAACGATTATCCTTTCAAGTACAGGATAATCGTTTTTTTTATTTTTTAGGAAACAAGTTGTTGTTAGCTTCGTGATAATAGGGGATTACTATTATAAACTTACATAAATACAGCGGGAGATTACCGTCTTGTATACATACAAAGATGAAATAGTCTATGGAGGGACAGCTATGTCGAATTGTAGTAAAAAGATAATAGGACTCATGATAACCTTAAGTATGTTAGGGACAGGAATAATAATGAAAGATAGTGAGATAAAAGCTGAGACGAAAAAAGTAGAACGCCAGCCTAAAAATATAATTATGATGGTTATGGACGGAACGAGTTCAACGGCGACAACATTGGCTCGCTGGTATAAAGGGGCACCGCTTACGTTAGATCAAATTGTAACAGGAGGTGTTCGTACGTTTTCGGCGGAATCAGCTATTACAGACTCAGCGCCAGCAGCAACAGCATTAGCAACTGGAAATAAATCGAATTCAGGATATGTAGGCGTACTACCTTCTATTGTAAATTCACCTAACTTAAAGCCAATAAAAGAAGAGGACAAGTTACGGCCGGTCGCAAACGTATTGGAAGGTGCAAAACGTACTGGCCGTGCAACTGGAATTGTTGCTACATCTGAAATTCAGCATGCTACTCCGGCGGGATTCTCGGCTCACCATGTCAATCGCAAGCAATTTGATGTAATTGCGAAGCAGCAAGTATATCAAAATATAGATGTCGTATTAGGCGGGGGAAAAGCGGCGCTGCTACCTATGAAAAGTAATGGAATCCGAAAAGATGGTGAAAATTTAGTAAAGGTGATTCAAGACAAAGGATACGATTTTGTTGAAACGAAAGATGCGTTATTGAACTCCAAATCTAATAAAATTTGGGGCTCTTTCTCAAATCATGCTCTTGCGTTTGATATAGATCGTATAGCAACAAATCCAGAACAACCAACACTTTCTCAAATGACAGAAAAAGCAATTCAAACATTATCAAAAGACAAAGATGGTTTCTTTTTATTCGTAGAAGGTAGTAAGCCTGATTGGGCAGCTCATGCTAATGATCCAATTGGGATGATTAGTGATGTATTGGCATTTGATGAAGCGGTAGCAAAGGCGTTACAATTTGCAAAGAAAGATGGGGATACGATGCTCATAGCTTTAACTGATCATGGTAACAGCGGTATCTCTATAGGGAATAGAAATACGACAAAAGGATACAATACTACACCGGTTTCTGCATACATTGATTCATTGAAAAAGGCGAAAATGACACTTGAAGGAACTATAAATAAACTGAAATCTGATTTATCAAATGTAGAAGATGTAGCTAAACTATACGGTTTGGATAATCTAACTCATGATGAAAAAGAAAAATTAAAAGCGGCAAAAAAGAAAATGGATGTAGGACGAATTCTTACTACATTATTGGCTAATCGTGCAAATATCGGCTTTACGACAGGAGGACATACAGGTGAGGATGTATTTTTACATTCTTATGGACCTCAAAAACCAGAAGGCTTAATCCAAAATACAGACATTGCGAAGACGATGGCGAAAGCGATGGGCTTTAACTTAGAAGAAGTAACGAATAAAATATTTTTAGAGAGTGAACAAGCCTTTAAGAAAATCGGTGCAACTGTAACAGCCGACAAAACCGAAGGAGCAAACCCGTTACTCGTAGTAAAACATAATAAAGTAGAAGCACAATTATTTGGTAACAAAAATATAATTCGTATCAATGGTAAAGGGTATGAATTAGGAAGTATTATTGTAGAGAGTAATGGAAAGTGCTATGTACCAGAAGAAGCAATTCAACTATTTGTAAAGCATTCTCGTTAAAAAATTGCCAACCAGTTAAGCTAACTGGTGGCAATTTTTGGTGTTTATTCTAAATATAAGGGTTCGGATTGTTTTGGAAAGTTTTCCAGATGAGACTTGTATAAATGTGAAAGGGGAATTATATTTTTTCTTACATTAAAAAATTTCGTTTTGTAGAATAGAGAATTTATACATATAGTAAAGTCTAATGTATTATCAATTAATATTTACGAAAAATATATTAATACTTTAGAATTTCTTTAATTTTCGTTATTTTTTATTTAATATTATTCGTTATATTTATAATGTGTTTATTTCAATTTATCGTATTGAAGCGCAGTTTTATATAATTATAAAGCAATCAACAAAATAAAATCTCCACTAGAGTAAATTTATTATTTTTTTTTGCGTCTTATTTATCCCGCTATTTGCCGGACAGTAAGACCCCCACCTCAAAATTAAGCGAAAGCAAAGAAGTTAGGTGGGGGTCGGGCTGCCTGTAAAAGCCCGATTGGTGAGGGCTGATTAAAGTTTCACTTTATTTACGAAAATTATTATGCAGCTAAGAAAATTGTAATTTATTGAATTAGAGATATATTAGAATTTAGTTGAAGAAAGAGAGAGGGAATAAAATGAATATAGTGCACTTACGTCCTAAACAGCGGTCTAAGTATCGTATTATGCTAGGGAAGTGGTATTACTCTACAAAGAGGTACATTCAGTGGTTAGTAGACGGAAAAACATATGCAAAAAGGCTCCAACAAGAAAAGCTACCTTGTACAGCAATTCAGCACCGAACGATATTACTTCGTAAGCTCAAAGATGTAGATATGTGGTATCAACAGAATAAGGTTGTTAATTTGAAAATTGCTGTTAAAAAACTAAATGGTATCGTCATTAGACCAGGAGAAACATTTTCTTAC
>NZ_CAJCKK010000022.1:0-75025 GCF_903970865.1 Bacillus sp. ME78 | reverse complement strand
CCAGATCCAAAACCTGAAACAAAACCAGAAGAAAAACCAGAAGTGAAGCCAGATCCAAAACCTGAAACAAAACCAGAAGAAAAACCAGAAGTGAAACCAGATCCAAAACCTGAAACAAAACCAGAGGAAAAACCAGAAGTGAAGCCAGATCCAAAACCTGAAACAAAACCAGAGGAAAAACCAGAAGTGAAGCCAGATCCAAAACCTGAAACAAAACCAGAAGAAAAACCAGAAGTGAAGCCAGATCCAAAACCTGAAACAAAACCAGAAGAAAAACCAGAAGTGAAACCAGATCCAAAACCTGAAACAAAACCAGAAGAAAAACCAGAAGTGAAACCAGATCCAAAACCTGAAACAAAACCAGAGGTTCCAGAGGGGCTAGATGTAGATCTTGTACAACCAGATTTTAAATATCACCCAGAGGGATTAAAGAATTCTAATATTCAACCGCATTTAACATTAGAAGCACAAAATCTTGTGAAAGAAATCAATAAAAAATATAATACAAACCTTAAATATAAAGATTTACAGGGTAGCGTACATATGATGGATACAGGTATGTATTATCCAGAGGGATCATATATTGGTGGTCAATTTGTAGTTTACGGTGATAAAAATGACCTCGACCTTACATTTTTAGATAATAACCCAGCAACTGTAGAGTTAACAAAACGATGGATTACCTATGTAACTGGATTAAATTTAGATAAAGAAATTCAGGAAACAGTAGATGCAGATTCAATTAATAATTATGAAAAGGGAAATTATAAAATTCGTGTGGGTCAAACTATGGTAAAAGATATGATGTATGTTCAAATTAAAGCAAATTAATGTTACAATATAAATATAACTTTAAAACCAAATATAATATTTAATAAATATACGGAAAGGACACACCTAACGTACCAGCCATGGTATAGGTGTGTCCTTTTTTATATTCTAGGAGGAAAATACAATGAAATTAAAGAGAAATTTATTATTAACGCTATGTACTTCAACGATGCTAATGGTTCCAAATATAGTAAGTGCAAAAAATGCTGATGTCCCTTTTTATAATGGAAAGGATGATACGCTTATTTCATCAAATTATTTGCAAATGCCAGGTAAGTTTTTTCGTCCTGGGAGTGGATTTGAGCCAGGAAAAACATTATATAAAGCTGATATACATTATCCAGCAGTCTATAATGGTTCTTTTAATTGGGATAATCCAAGGGAAAATTTAGTGCAAAGTGAAGATAGTTCAGAAGCTTTTATTCGTATTGCTAATGAAGGTTATTTTAATAGTTCAGTTATTGTTGGTGATAGGATGGTAACCGAAATTGAACGTGTAAATTCATCTGTTATTAAAGATAAATATTGGGGGAATCCAGATTTTGTTTTAAATAATATGATGCACCATAGACTTCTTGGTTCTATTACATCAAAAAATATGGGAGAGTTTTATTGGATTAGAGACATTGCCTACCTTTCTGGTGGATACGCAGGGGCTGGTGGTGTAGAAGGTGTGAATAGGTATAGCTTGTGGTATGTACGTACAAATAAACCTGAAATAAAAGATTTTAAAGCCCAGAGTGGAAAAAAAGATGTCCCTGTTAAATTTACATTTAACGGTTTTGAGTATGTAAGTAAAAATAAAGGATACAATGACCGAGATCCTAATGGAACAACAGTTAATCCTTATCAAAAAGCTGCTGGAGAACGGAACCGAGTTAAATGGATGTTAGATATTACAAAAGATGGCGAAACCGTGTATCATCAAGAAAATTATCTGCGTTCAAATCCGCAAAAAGATAATCAAAAACTCAATGAAGGTGATGCAGGACAATTTAAGTCAGAAGAACTAAAGTGGCAGCCACAAATGTGTGGTCGATATACTGCGAAAATTAAAGTCCTTGATGCTGTTCAGAGGGAATCAAACGAGAAAATTGTTGATTTCACCATAGATGGTAACTGTGGTACTGAAGTAACACCTAACCCAGATCCAGGAGATGAAGATGATTTTAAGTATAAAATTGATTTTTCTGCTGATCGAATTGAAGGAGAAACAGCAAGAGAAGGAAAAGATATCAAAACAAGAGTAGATGTATCACGTGATAATTTTAAACCAGAGCGTGATCAATATAGAGCAAAGGTAAATAACAATATTAATAAGTCCCAGCAAGAAGTAAATAGTTCTGAATCGGAGAGAGATAGCGCTCAATCTAGTCTAAGTTATTGTCGCCGTAATCCAATTCATGAGGTAGATGCCGAGGGAAAGGATCACTATTATGATAGAGACTGCTCTTGGGAAGAAAATAAACTAGATAGTGCGGCAAGTAAGCTAGATAATGCAAGACAGAAGTTAGAAAAAGAGAAGAATAAAATTAAAAAGTTAGATGTATTAGAAGAAAAATATACGAATCCTGAAACAGTAGTTGCGTTAAAACATAACGGACAACAAGTAGCTTTACAAAAGGTAAGATTAACTGAGGGAGAAAAGAAAACACTAAACTTGGATTGGCAACATAAAGGGAAGGGAACCATTCAGGCGGAAATTAACCCTGCTGGTAATCGTTTAGATATAGAAGAAACCACATACAAAAATAATCCTATTAAAACAGCAATTTATGAACCTTCAAGAGAAAAGGCTATGTGTGGAGTGATGAGTGTAAAAGGTGTAGTAGAAACAGTAAGCGAGCGTGTGTCGAAAGAAGATACAGCGGGAGAAATGTTCTATGAAACATTAAGTGGAAGTATTGATAATCTATCCCCTTCTAAACTTCATAGCGGCTATGGCTTTTCGTATCAAGTAAATGGAACATATAAAAATCAGTGGAATGAAAATTATCCTGGTGTTTTTACAGCAGCAACGGCACAATATCCATTTGCAGATGAAGGGCTAAAAACATCACAAGATTTAGAGGCAATTTCTAATACTGGATTAGCATCAAGATTCCAACCTAAAAATATGTATATGTCTGAAATAACAGGACATGTTTTCGATAGCAAACGACCAACTAAGTCTCTATATTGGGATGGTCAAGAAAAAATTATTGATGGCCAACGCAAATGGTATGCGCCATTAAAAACGAAAGATGGGAAATATGCGTTCAATGTTGAAACAAAACTAGCAGGTGTAAATGAAATGAGCTTGTGCCTGACAAGTGAGGTAGAAATTAAAGGGGTCGCATACGATGACTTTAAAAAGAGAAGGGTGCTTGCAGATCTTCCATTTCCTGTACAAACACCAGGCTGGAACTGGGTTGGAAAGGAACATATTATTACTGATTTATCAAACTGGTACTATATGAAGAATAGAAAATAGTTAAGTAGTATTGTATAATAGGTTGAATTGATACAATACTATATCCATCTTAAACTAGTAGCTGAATGGATAAACCAAAGGCACATCCCTTAATGGGATGTGCCTTTTTTCATAGAAAGGGGAAATTAGAGTGGATAAAAAGAAAAAACAACGTGTTAGACGTGTAATTATTATGGGGGTTGTCACAATTATTGTATCGCTATACATTGGAAACGAATTTCAGGATCGGAATGGGAAGAGTTATGCTCCTGCAAAGTATTTTGAGACAGGAACAAAATTAATTTCATTTTAATAATAATTTTGTCTCTTTTATCAACTATCGTGAACAAGTCTGCATGACATGTACTAAAGTTGATGTTATAATATGTGTAGAAGTATTACAAAGATAGTTTTTGCATAAACTAAAGAAGACGAAGTGCTGGTAACACTTCGCCTTATGTAACTGCTACCGCAAGGTGGATGGTTGCTAAAAAAGAGTTTATTTTTTCTTAGAATCACCCTTCAAACGCTTGCCGGCATTGTGGGTGGTTCTTTTCGTTTTTCGTCGCTTTTTTTGTGTTTGTTTCCAAGACGTTGATAGGGATTTCCCTACTCGTTTTGCTACAAATACAGCGACTTCTCTAGCAATTACTTTCGAAATTTCAATTGCTATCGTGAAAAGTATATCCATTCGATCACCTCCTTTCTCCATAAAATGAAAGAGAAAGGAAAGCAACCGACCACCCTGAAATATTCAGTTACGTTAGATTAATTATACCATATTTTTGAGGTGTTTAATAGCTTGAAAACCTTGATATGACAACGTTTTAAGGCGATTTTTATTTTTGTAATTAGAATTTTAGAATGGTGAAAATAATTTTTTTTAGAAATGATTGACATAAAACTCTATATATCATAATATTGAAATTGTAATATTAAAGAAATCAAATCCAACATTTTCATATAGACTTTAGATTAGCTAAAAGGACACACCTAAGGCGCATTATGCCATAGGTGTGTCCTTTTTTTGCGTTTAAAGGCTACATAAGGAGGAATACAAACATTGAAGCCATCTAAGTTTCAAAAGAAGCAAATTGCTGCGGTAGGTTTAGCTGCTGCAACAGTAGCGGGTATCTATGGGTACAATCATTTCGCAGTCGAAAATGCAGTAAAACCAACAAAGATTGTTGTAGCCGCAAAGGATATACCTGCGCATACAGAGATTAAAGAAGACATGCTAGTGGAACGAACATTACCTGGTGATGCGATTCCCCCCAATGCATTACGTGCAAATAAAAAAAAAGTGGTAGGTAAGTGGACAAATGATGGGCAGCCCATTACAGAAAATAGCTATCTCTTTAAAAACAAAGTAGTAAAGAAAGAAGAGTTACCGGACTCTGCCATTTTAAATTTGAAAGATGGCGAAGTTGCATTCCCGTTACTCGTTGATTTGGAAACAAGTTCAGGGAATAGTATTATTCCGAACACGTATGTCGACTTATATTTCAAACAGGTTGTAAAAGAAGGAGACAATGAAAAGGTAGTATTCGGTGGTCTTTTCCAACGTGTACGTGTGACTGCTGCAAAAGATAGCAATACAGAAGATGCATTTGTATTAGAAAAGAAAGAATCAAAAGAGGAACAAGAAGGAAAACAAAAGCCAAAGGTAACGCGATTATATACACTGGCTGTTTCACCTGAACAGCTTCAATACTTAAATCGTGCAAAAACACTTGGAGATGTAATTCCTGTTGCAGTCGGACAAAAAGTAGAACAAACAGGGAAAGAACTAGAACCAGCTGAAGGATTTTCGCAAATATCTGATCAAAAGAACATTTTAGACTATGTAGAGAAGCATTCGACCAATCCAATTTCTAAAAATGTAAAAGAGTATGTAGCGCAGTATCTGAACGGATCTAAGTAAGAAAGGAGTTTTTAGGATGGATCGGCAAGTAAGAATTATTGCTTTTTATGCGACAAATGAAAACGTAGGAAAAAGCACATTAAGTATTACGATGGCAAATGAGTTAGCTCATCTAGGGAAAAAGGTGCTTTATGTAGAAGCGGACCAAGCAAGACCAAGTTTTGCAATTGGAACTGGTCTTAGTCATGAGAATAAAAATATCCTAGAGCTTGTAAGAAAAGAATATGAATATAATCTTTCGCAGTATATTTGTACCAAGCAAGATTTATTAGAGAAAAAAGTGAATCCAAGGTTGATGCAAAAATTGCACGATAAGATGGATTTTCTAGTATTTCCATCAGGTTATAGCCTAGCTCAATTCCCAGAGATTCAAAACAAAGAATTGTTTGTAACGACATTTATAGAATCACTTGTAGATACAGAATACGATTATATCATTCTATCGGTACCAACTGAATTATCCGAGGTGCTGAGTTATCCAATCTTATATCAATCAGACATTGTTGTTCATGTGCTAAATGGAAACCCTCGTGGTGCAATAGCGATTAAACGCGAATTACAACTAATAGAAGAAGCAAAGTTAACATTGCCTCGTATGATCCATGTTTTGAATATGGGAGACGAGGATTATGTAGAAGATATTGAAAAGCTTTCTTCCCAAAACATTGCCGTGACAATTCCGTATGACAGAGATCGGACGAGTTACGAATGGGGGATGCAATTTGGTTCTCCGCAAATTAATACAAAGGTCCATCACATTATGGAAGCAGCTGGTCTTGATATTCCATTCCAGCATACATCCTCTATGAAAAAGGGTCTCTTTGGTTTACGAAATTAAAAGGGAGGCAGTAGTATGTGGGGCTATGTACAGGAAAAACAAGTTGCCTTAAAGCGCAATCGAGTGGATTTATATCACTTTGGTTATATGATTCGTTCCAAATCGGCTCGAAAGTTAGGAACAACTACAGCTCAACAGATTAAAGATATAACGGATGAGATTCGTGCTTTTTTAGTAAAAGACCATCGTGATATCTTAAGCGAATCCTTTATGAATAAAGAGAAGAGAGCAGCTGTAGAGCAAATCATTAAAAGCTTTCTACTAAGTAATCAGGTCGTCATTTCAGAGGTACCTTCTGAACAATTACTAAATATGGTATGTGACGATATTGTAGGATTTGGGATTATAGAACCTTTAAAAGAAGATAAGGATGTAACCGATATTTATATCAATGGCACAAAAGAAATTATTTACGAAAAAATTGGAGAGGGAGAATGTACATTTCCTTACCGATTTGAGACAGAAGAAGAGGTAAAGGCTTTAGCCTATAAGATGGTAAACAGTACGTCAGAGTCATTAAATACAGCAAAGCCATATGTGGACTGCGTATTTCCGTATATACGTATCAATATAGCACTAGATGAACTAGGAGGACTAGGAACTACGATAACGATTCGTAAGAATGCAGATCATCTTCGTGCCTCTGAAGAGCGTATGTTATCTACAAATCAAGCATCGAAAGAGATGTTGAACTTTTTGGCTGCAGCTGTGAAAGCAAAAATGAATATTTTAGTCGCTGGAGCAACAGGTACAGGGAAGTCAGAGTTTATGAAATATCTTGCTTCTCATATTCCAAATGGGAAGAAGAAAGAACGTACTCTCGTAGTAGAAGATAACCCCGAACTCTATTTGCATCGCATATTTCCAGAACATCACTTTGTTCCGATGCAGTGTAGGGCATCTGAAGTAGAGGAAAATGCAATCGACTTTGATAGATTGTTAACAAATGCTTTACGTCAAGGGCCTAAGAGATTAATTGTAGGGGAATCGAGGGGGAAAGAGGCTTTAAAAATGATTAACTTCTTTCAAACAGGACACCCCGGTTTTACTTCTGTCCATGCAAGGAGTGCGAAAGAAGCAGTCAGACGTTTAATGCTTATGTGCCTTCAAAGTGGTGCGAATATTGATGCTCAGTATTTATATGAATTAATTTCACAGACATTTGATGTGATTGTCTTTTTAGAAAAGAAAGATGATGGGAATCGCTATATTACAGAGATGATTGAATTATTGGATTATCAAGATGATATACAGTTCAATCAGCTCTCTCAATTTATTCCGACGGGTGAGGAATATGATGAAATGAATGAGAGAGTAGGAAAGATTCGTGGAGATCATATCATTACAGCAAAAATGTCAGCTGAAATGGAGAAGAAATTCCGTTCTTCAATTGTAAATCCAGCTCTATATGCTCCATTCCTTTCACAACAGGAGGTGCAATATGCATAGTTTGTTAGCCTATGGATGCATATTCTTAATATTTATTAGTGTAGTATTGCTCGTTTCACTTTTTGCAAAATCTAAGGGTTCCGCTCTTTCTCAATTTGTTCAAGAAAATGAGAAAGAAGAAAGACGCTTGGAATTAAGAAATATCAAAGGGATACGAATGTATTTGCCACAATCCGTTATCCAAGAAGCCCAAAAGTACGAGTGGAAATTGACGAAAAGTATGTACTGGGTATATACGATTCTTTCCGGAATGAGTATTGCAGCAGTATTCTATTTTTCCTTTGGTAGAGATCCTTTTATTCTGATTACCGTTTTATCTGGATTTTTAGTTCCAAGGTTTCTTCTCTATCGAAGAAAAAAACGTTACTACTTGGTTGTCATTGACCGTCTTTCTATCTATATGAAGGCAGTAGCAAATGCACTTCAAATTAGTAACAATGCAAAACGGGTGTTAGTTCAGGTGAAACCAATGATGCATGAAAGCATTCAAGAAGAAATAGAGAAAGTTTCTCTTTTATTAGAAGGTGGAACCACGATGCATCGTGCATTTAGAGGATTTAATGAAACGTTTAACTTTAGGGAATTGGTTTTCTTCCATGAAATGTTGGAAGTGTGTAGCCGAGAAGGTGGAACAAATTCAGTACAAGTCTTACTAGATATTGCAGAAGATTTCGAAAAACAAAAGCTGTATTTGGCAAGATTGCGTTCTAGTTTGTCACAAGCACAACGTGCTTTTGTACAGAACTGCTTAATCGTTATCGCTATGCCGATAGTTATTATGTTGATGTCAAAAGAAGCATATGGATTTTTAGCAGGTTCTATGATGGGGAAAATCGCGTTAGCGGTAAATATGTTAATTGTCTTTTTCTTAGCAACCCGTGTAGAAAAGATTGCAAATTATAACCCAACAGAAAGAGGGAAATAAGGTGGCTACGATTTTAGCTGTAGTAGTATTCGTTGTCATGTACTGGGTATTCTCTACCTTTCTACAAAGTAAAAAAGATAGCGGTAGCTTACTTACGAACTATGTAGAAAATGCAAAACGAATTGAAAAGAAAAATTTAAATCAAATGATGCTTGCTCCCTTCCAGTCGTTATCACATAAATATCTGACAGAAGAAAAGAAAGAGCAGATCCAGAAAAAATTAGAAGAAGCTGGATTGGATACGAAACCAGAAGAATATCTGAAAATGAAGGTTGCATATCCCATCATTTTCACCTCTGTTTTCTTAATATGTACTGTATTCCATGATTACTATTTATTTAAAGTAGGAGTTCTAATTTCACCATTGCTTTATTTCTACCCTGATTATCTATTAAAGAGAAGAATCAAGCAGGCGATTGAAGCAAGAAAGTTCGAATTACCAGAATATCTAATTCCAATGCTGCAGTTGTTAAAAACACATACAACATTAGAAGCAGTAAAAAAGGCGCAGATATATGCTGGGAGACATCTTCGACCGTATGTATCTACACTTACAGCGGAATTAGAAATGTATGCGGGTTCGGATCAACCATTTAGAAATTTTGCAGCAGCTTTAAATAGTCCAGAAGTAAATACCTTTACTATTGCATTGCAACAAGCGCAAAAAACGGACAAGGTACAGAGTCTTCGTATTATGGATGCACAGATTAAAATGATGCGTGAGTTAAAACATGAGAACTATAACCGTCTCATTCAAAATAAACCAATGGAAATGAATAAATTTAACGTCGCAGTTATTGGATGTATTGTGATTTATCCAATGGTTATTGTTATTCAATCTTTAATGCAAGGATTTGCAAGTCTATAGAAGATATTATCAAAAAGGGAATAGGTAAAGGAGCAAAATATATGTTAACGAAAATGAAGAATTGGTTAAAAAATGAAGACTCACAATTATCATCAGAAAATGGTATGTTAATCGCCTTGGCGGTCATTATCGTATTAGTGATCGGCCCATTTGTATGGAAAGCGATCCAAGGTGGTTATGATACGATTCTAGCTCGATTCACAAAAGCATCAAGCAATACAGATGTGAATTCTTGGAATAAGTAATAGAAGTTTTAGATTAATGATGTTTTTTACGTATAGCTCAAATAAACGGATAAGGGAGATTCAATCATGTTAGCAAAAATGAAAAATTGGTTAAAAAACGAGGATTCGCAACTATCATCAGAAAACGGAATGTTAATTGCCTTAGCGGTCATTATCGTATTAGTAATTGGCCCGTTTGTATGGAAAGCAATCCAAGGTGGTTATGATACGATCCTGGCAAGATTCACAAAAGCATCAAGCAATGCAGACGTAAATTCTTGGAATAAGTAATAAAAGATTTAAATAGATAAATTTTTATTTTAGTAAATTCTAAAAATTGATATATATAAAGGAGATAAAATTCAATGTTAGCAAAAATGAAGAATTGGTTAAAAAATGAGGATTCACAGTTGTCATCAGAAAACGGAATGTTAATCGCCTTAGCGGTAATTATTGTGCTAGTAATTGGGCCATTTGTATGGAAAGCAATCCAAGGTGGGTATGATACAATTCTAGCTCGATTCACAAAAGCATCAAGCAATGCAGATATAGATTCTTGGAATAAAAAATAAATATAAAAATAAACGAGGGGGCTACTCTAAAAGTGGTTCCCTTTTTTACACAGTATTTTTATATGAAATCAAGAGGGGAGTAAATAAAATGAGCTTGTATATCATGGGGTTATTTCTAAGTTATATGGTACTTAATGTATTTACCGACTTAAAGTATAGAAAAACAAAAAATATATGGCATTTTATTTTTTTAATAGTAGGTTTAGGTATCACGTATTTTGCAGGAATACGAACGGGAAAAGAGATTGTAATTGTACTAACTATGGCCTTAGTATGTGGCTTATTGTTAGAGACATTTAAATTTTCTTCACCCGGTGATACGAAAATGCTTGTGGTGGTAGCTTTATATGTTAGCAATGTAGTGGAAGAATCGGCTATGCTTACCGCAATTACATTAACAGCTTTCCATTTACTATTCTTTTGGATTGCTAGTGTTTATCGATTAATTAAAATTTTAGGGTTTGTAGGAGCGATTAAAGACCAATTGGAGCATGCTGCGTCTATATTTGGTGTGAAACTGCCTAAGAAAGAAATAAAGCTAATACAGAGCTTTCCTGGGGCTTGTTCTATTTTACTAGGGGCGATGGTTTATATTGCGTTCACTATCTATCAAAATGGAGGTATCTTGGCTTGAACAGTAGAATCATTCATCAAAGAGAAACCTATATTTACTTTACAATTTTTGCGCTAATAGGCGTTATTATTTTAAACATGTTTATTAATATATTGTTTGTATTAGCATATCCTTTACTGATAGGATTAATTGTGCAGGTTATCTTGTTGCAGAAGATAAAGAAGCCATTTTATCAGAGCGGGAAAGAATTAACAGAACAGTTAAAACTAAAAAATATGTTTCTAGTAGAATCAAATATTTTAGGAGATGAAGAAGGAACAGTTTATGAGGTGCATCAAATGCCTTTTACAATCTCTAATGGATTAATTAATAAAGATAAGACTTATAAAGTGATAAAACAAGAGTATGAGAGAAAAGTCAAAGAGGATTTAACGAAAATTTCTAAATGGCAAGTTACAACAAAAGCTAGACTTGTTACGACAACTCATTTTCGTTTATATACAATTTGGCAGAAAAATAGTACAGGCTATCAGCTAAAGAAGTTAGAAGATTGTATAGATCCATATGCCAAGATGAACTTTATTCAATGGATAATTGCTTCATTCTGTACGACTGGCCGTTTAAAGTATGATAAGAAGCCTAAAGAATGGGAAAGTTACGAATGGATAACCTTAAAATAAAAAGACAAAAGTTATAATACTTTTGTCTTTTTTTCTTGCTATTTCTTCTAACAGTTTCGTGAACTATACATGATTTTTAGCGAGTTCTATAAATGCTTGATATTTTGTTACAACACTAATATCAAGTTCAAAATCGAAAGCATCTATTTCTGCATGATAACCGTAAGATACTAAACCAAAATCTTTATGTGACTCAGGTAAATAAATAAGTACTTTTGCATTTTTATAGTTTTTTAAACTTTGTAATTCATATATTTTAACGATTAGATATTTACCGATTCTATTAATTGCATTTGTTCCGCTTGTGATGTTAGAAATCTCATCATAAATGTGTAATGTATGATTTTCGCTGTCGAAGATAAATAAAAAAAGACACCCTAAGGTGCCTTCCTCCGACTTGAACCATCTTAATTTTATTATGTTGTTATTATATAAGAAAATAAGACATCGATTAAGATGTCTTATTTTACTTGTACACTTGGTGTTAAGAAGGTATTGTATTGCTTAAAAACCATAAAAAAAATATAACAATCATCGATTAAGCCTATTATAGCATCAATAAATAGAGTTTTTATATGCATTTTTACATATATATAGATTTATTTATGTTTTATCTATATAGTTAAATTGTCTGTTTCTTGTTTTAATTCGTTTGTTTATTTTGAGTGCTCCAGAAATGGAGCCTTTTTTATGCAATAAAACATTTTTTTGCATTACTTAGTTGATCTATATTAACTTTACCCTTTTAAATTATATCTATATTTTACCAAATTTTTATACAGATAACCAGTTTTTTCTAATAATCTAATCGATTGATAATTTTAATGTTATTTGTTAATCCTTATAGGGAAATTTAT
Organism: Bacillus sp. ME78; assembly: GCF_903970865.1. NCBI lineage: Bacteria > Bacillati > Bacillota > Bacilli > Caryophanales > Bacillaceae > Bacillus > Bacillus sp. ME78. The sequence goes on along the minus strand of NZ_CAJCKK010000022.1, from coordinate 62,831 downwards.
CATGTAATGAAAATTTAGAAATCAAGAATTATAAAAACTTATAGTATCTTTAGGAAAAATATATTTATCATCTGTATATTAATATGTTATAATTCAATCTCTAAAACTACCTAAAAAGGACTACCTAATGAAATGCACCTCCAATTGTTAATTATGTGTCTAACAATTGGGGTGCACTTCAGTAATGGTGGTCTTTTTTATATTGGTGAGATTGTACTAGTATGATAGAATAAGAACAACTGTATATTGTAGGGTAGGCGGTTACGACTGTCCTTTTCTCATTTAATGAGGAAAGGAGGTGTAGCCAATGGATCTATTTCTTCAAATAGTATTAGAGGTAATTAAGACGATTGTATGAGAACTTATAGTTTTCGTGGTTAAGAAAATTACTTCTAAAAATAAAAAGAAGAAGACCACCCGTCAGCCTCGCAAGCGTGGGAAGTCTTCTAAATCTAAAAAGTAGTATTTAGTCGCAACCACTCACCTTGCGGTAGCAGTTACTTGAAGAGATGTTAGCGCATCTCTTCTTTTATTATATACATACTGTATTACTGTAATACTAATAGAGTAATTATATCAAATGCACATAAAAAATCAATGCGTACGTAATGGATATAATGGACAAAAGAAAAGACACCCATATAAGAGTGCCTTTTCCGATAGTTTTTTAGCAGAAGCAAGAAGCTCCAACAATAATTAATAAAATAAATAATACAACTAATAAAGCAAATCCTCCTGCAAAGCCACAGCCGCCACCGCAGCTACCACCAAAGCCCATAATAATTCCTCCTTTAAATAGTAGGAGAAAAATAAGGAGTCACTCATGTATTTTAATGGATTCAAATTACTTTATGTTTTTATGGATTAAATGAGCAGGTCCTTTTGAAAATAAGGGAAAGATGATCTAAGGCGTTTAACCTGAATATTAATAAATTACACATTTTCTAAAAATAAATAATTAAATTATTAATATAATGTATTAATCCTGGCAGAAGGGAGGATTAGCCCTACAATTAGTTTGTTTTAAAGTAGTAAGTGGACAATACTTCTTAGTTGTAGAAAGTATCGAGATCCCTGGGCCAATTCCAGCGTTTGCTGCAGCTCTATTAATTGGTTTAGGCATAATCCCGCTTTGTTCTTAATTTAAGGAACTCTAAACAGCCCTACCTTTCAATTTATAAGCCCTGTGGATTCTTATAAAAAAAAGACGCCTTAAGGCGCCCCCACAGTTGGGTAGATAAGACTTTAGTTTTCCAATCTAAAGAAGTTTTGTATCAGCTCTTTGAGAGTATATCATAATATTCGGTTCATTTATTATGTATTTTTACATACTTATCAAAACTCCTCTATTTTCCATTTGATAAAATACAATCCCAATATTGTTAATAATCAAATGAATATTTATAAAAATTCAAAATATTTACAAAAATAACAAAAGTGATACATTTAAGATGCAAGTTATAAAAAATATTTAAGGGGGATTTATTATGTTCAAAAAATTAGTAGTCGGAGCATTAGCAGCAGGTATTGTATTAACAGGAGGGATTGGGGCAGCATCAGCAAATGTAGATATCCCATATAACAAATGTTACAATTCGTCTGTATCCTATAACAATGGTATATACACTAAATATGTTGTTCAAAGTAGTAGCACATTTTCTAATTCATACACTGATAAAGAGGGAATCAAATGGAATTTCAAAGGGTATAAAGAAGAATATTTAGAAGGGTGCGGTAAAAAATATATTGCTAAATATGAAGGGAGAAAATAATAGAATATGAATATATTATGAAAAGCCTTCAATAATGAGGCTTTTCTATTTTTTAGAATCATTTCCATAAAGAAAAGACACCCTAAGGTGCCTTCCGACTTGAACCACTTTAATTAAAATAATATGTATTGGACGCCGATCCAAATATTATCTTACCATGTTAAGCAATGTTAGTCATTGAGGAATAAAAAAAGCACTCTTTTGAGTGCCTTTTACTTATCACAAGCGATCCCATCTCCATCTTTATCTAATTTCTTGCTATACCCAGGATCTCCCTGTTTAATTGGAGCCTTACCGGCTTTTTTCACTTGCGTACAATTTTCGTATACAACATTATTTTGTTCCGCTTGTTTTGGTTGTTCCTCAGGTTGACTTGCTGGAGCAGTAACCTGCTTTGGTTCTTCCTTATAACTTCCTACATCGTCAATTACTACTTGATTATTAGATGAATCTACAATTTTAACTACGATATCATCTTTACTCGCGATATTTGCTTCTTTTCCATAGGATATGAATGCCATACTTCTATATTTTTTATATGGTGCAGCAGAAGTTTTAAAAGTGGACACGGACAACTCTTTGTCGACCTTATCATGTTTCGCATATGCATCTAAATCAAAAGCTAAAGTAATTAGTTTTCCATCTTCACTAATAGATACTGTTGGGTTAACTCCATCAACTTTCTTATATGTTTCCGTTAATCGTTTTTGTGTATCGTCTTTAAATTTATTTATTTTTTCTTGTTTCTTATTAATCGGTTGTTCCACTGATTTAGGTTCAACTTTCTTTTCTTCCTGTTTAGGAACTGTATTTGTGGTAACAGCAGGTTTTACTTCTTGTTTCGTTTCTTCTTTCTTTCCAGTAACAGTATTAAAGATAGAAACAACAATGATCAGGTAAATTAAAGAAGCAATCACCATTTTCACTTTATTACCAGATCGGAACCCGAGTACTTTTTGGTACCATTTACGTTCAGTTTTATGTATCTCAATATCTATATAGCTTTTAATCAAGCTTTCTATTTCTTTTCCGGAACCATTCGGAATAAATGTAAATGTACTTTTAATTCCTTTGAATTCAAAGTTGGATTTAATAGCGTAATGATCAATAAATACATCTGTATAGTTACTGAAGTGATGTGTAGATATACTTACTACATCTTTGGCGTCTTTATCGTAAGTAAATGTTTGGATATGTTCTTTTGAAACTGCAGCGTATCCTGTTTTAATTCCCCCAAGAGCAACAGTTACAATAATAGGAGTGATTCCATATTCTTTTTGATACTTAGCAGCTATAGCTTGTTTAGCAAGTTCTAATTCGCTTGGCTGTTTCTCTTTTTTATTTTTCCCCATGATTTTCCTCCCTTTCAAAATGTAAGATTTAATGCAAGCATAACAAATCCAGTTACAACTATATCGTCATATTTTGTCGAGTGAAAATAAAAAAGACACCCAAAGGTGCCTTCCTCCGACTTGAATCACTTTAATTCTAAGAATATGTATTGGACTCCCATTCAAGTATCATTTTTCTCAATGAATAATTGGTATATTTTAGGGTATTTCTTGCTATTTTTATGTTAAGATATTTTGGTTGATATTCATCTTATTTTAGGAGGTTGGAAGATCTGTTACATGCTTTTCATATGGATTTTAGTTTCTATACAGAAAATATAAAAGTTTTAGGGTTATTAGGGAATTCTACTCGATTATCAATTGTTTGTAAATTGATTACATATGGAACGTTGTCAGTTTCTGATTTAAGTAAGCAAACAAGAATTACAGAGGATTTGATTGTACAACATTTGCGTAAATTAGCCTTTGGAAATATTGTAATTAGTGAACGTATAGGGAAAAGGCTTTATTTTAAAATAAAAGATAATAAAACAATTGAGATTATTAAGGTATTAGGTTTACAAAGTTAAATTTAATTACTTTCGCTACAAATGATTTTTCTATAACTTAATTGTGCAAAATCATTTGTAGCCCACCTATGGAAATAGGTAGGTTTTTAATATACAAAAAGGCGCCCATATAAGGGTGCCTTTTCCAATAGTTTTTAGCAGAAACAACTGCATCCGATAATGATTAATAAAATAAACAATACAACTAAAAAAGCAAATCCTCCAGCGAAACCGCAGTTGCCGCAACTACCACCATATCCCATAGCAATAGTCTCTCCTTTAAATCAGAAGGTAAAACTAGGATTCATTTCAGGGTTCTTAATGGATTCAATGTACTTTATGATTTTACGCATAGATTGAGCAGGTCTTTTTGAAAATAAAAAAAAGACGCTATAAAGCGCCCCCCCATGTGGGTAAATAAGAAGTAAGGTTTCTAAGATAACTGAAAAAATAGAACAGGTGCTCAAATTTTATCACGATTTTTTACTGAATGAACATGCATTATTACATATCACAATAAATACCTCTATTTTCCATTTGATAAAATATATTACCAATATTGACAATGTTTAAATAAATATTTCTATAAATTCAAAATATTTACAAAAATTACAAAAGTGATACATTTAAGGTGCAAGTTATAAAACATATTTAAGGGGGATTTATTATGTTTAAGAAATTAGTAGTAGGAACATTAGCAACTGGTATTGTATTAACTGGAGGGATTGTAGCAGCATCAGCAAGTACAGAAGGTGTAGATAATACTAAAAATTCAGCACCAATTGTCCAACGTACCCAAATACTTAAAGATGATTTCAGTCTGATAAATGGTGAAAGAGAAGTGTCGTTCGAACATGTAAAAAAAGCGGATATGAGAGTTCATATGACAAACAATACTAAAGGCACGCTTGACTGGTTTTTAAAAGATTCAAAAGGTAATGTTATTGATAAGGGATCGTTAGCAGCAGGAAAAGGTTTTACAAATACGTACAATACTCTTTCAAAAGGTAAATATAAGCTTAAAGTTACTCACAGAAATGGTGGTTCTGGATCATTCTATGCAGCTGCCCGTACTTTAGACTAATATAAATGTACATAGAACCATCTTAAATGTATTGAAGAAGAACAATCGGGGAGTTTGAGGATTAAGGATTTTTGTTATAATATCATCGCGCGCAAATGAAAAATCAAAAAAGGCCTACCTCCGGAAATAGGTGGGCTTTTTAATACATAAAAAAAGACACCCAAAGGTGCTTTCCTCTGACTTGAACCACTTTAATTTTAATAATATGTATTGGGCCCTCATCCAAATATTATTTTACTATGTTAAAGTGTTTTATCCATTTATTGAGAAACATGAGTTAATGTTTTTTTATATCTGGTTTCTTCTGTTTTAAGAATGAAGTTAGCAAATATTCATTTTTAAATTTGTCATAAGAAAAGCGACATATAACTTCTTCTGTATAAAGATCCCATATAAATGTTTTATTTTTTTCGTTATTTATGTTTTCTGATGTTCCGTTTCCTTTATCCCCATCAAATGCAGCGACAACTTGATCATATGTCATGTATTGTTTTAATGAATTATATGATTTGAGTTTATCATAATAATTTTTATTACCTTTAAACTCTTCGAGTTCCTTGATTTTATCGTTTAGTTCTTTTTCTTTTCTTGTATTATCGGAAATAAGTCTATCTATTTCTTTTTCGGAAAATGTTTTACTTGCAGTAGTAGCATTTGCTTCTTGAAGGCTTGGTACTATTAATGCCATTCCAAAGAATAAGCTGATTGACACTAAAAATGCTAGACTCGTAACAATAAAGGTCTTTTTAATTGGCTTTTTATTTATTAATTTAACTAGCGCAACAATAAAAGTAACGATGGTAACCAGTATGAATAAATAGAAAAACCATACTAATGTCTTAGTGAACGAATAGATAAGTATATCAGGATGATCGTCCTTTAGTTCAGATACGATAGTGAATATGGTGAAAAAGGTAATAATGAAAAATAATATAATCCCTGCAACTATAGTTACCAGTGATTGTTTTCTTGTCAGGTTCATGTGTATCCCCTTATAAAATGTAAGATTTCTCAACCAAGCATAACAAATCCAGTTACAACTATTTTGTCATATTTTGTCGAATGGAAATAAAAAAGAGAGCCGAAGCCCTCTAAAATCATTTATCAATAATTATCCCCACTAGATTCAAAATAATATGAATCTGAATTAACACAGCAGATACATGTTGTCTGTTGGATAAATAATGGACTAAGTGAAGCGTTAGCTGTAGTGGCATTTGAGAAAGTAATACTTTGAACATCCTCAAATAAGAAAGTTTTTCTATCTCCTGGTGTTAATGTAATTGTTTGTGGAGTTGTGGAATTAAATGTTCTGATAGTCAATGTAACAAACGCGGCAAATACAGGGCTAAAACTAAAGCGAATTAGAGTTTTATTGTGATTAGTTGTAAAATTTTCAAATAGGGTAATTGTAGAACCGGGTGGAATTTCAAGACTTGTAGGGGTAGTTTCAGAGCCGAAAATTGTAAATGTCTCTATGAAACAGTTATTGGAGCTTGAAGGGTTGCATGATTTGTCTTTTTTCTTGTAATATTTCTTTCCATCTTTACAGAAATAATCTGCCATATCTAATCATTCCTTTCAAAAAAGAGTTTAAGGCTGTCCCATATATATTATGAAGGTTGTATAAAAAAGTTCTAGTTTAAAAAGAGTAAATAAAAAAGGCTAGGATTTCCCCTAGCAAAGGGTTATGTCGTACAGAAAGGTACAAACTTAATGTTTGTGATTTCATTATATAGCGTTTCTGAGGTGGAAGGATTGACTCATAGCAATCTTTACGTAACTTTTACATGTAATTGAAGTATTTGATAACACAGACATAGACTTATTAGAAATTGAAATTATTAAAGGAATCTATGTATGTGTAAATTTTTAACAAAATTATTATTGGAATAAAAAAATGGTCCTTACTATTACGTAAGAACCCCATAATCGAAGAAAAAAGTCGTATGTGAAACCAAGTGGGAATCACAATAATATTTTAACACCTAAATATATAGTTGTCTATACAACTAATTAAAAAATTGTTATTTAAACGAAGAAGCCCTAGATTTAGGGATCTAGGGCTTCTTGTGTCGGTATAACTCACACAATTTTATGAAAAGAAAAGAACTTACTGAAGATAACACATGAATGTTTCGTAAATGTATCAAAAAAGTGAACAAAATAGTTATTTGAAAAAAGGACCTCTTACGGAAAGATAAGAGGCCATCAAAAAATGTTGTATTTGAAACACGTGATATTTCACGAAGGTATTATAATATTAATATCTATATATTATGTATATAAAATTTAAAAGTTTGGTATAAATAATAAACTGTATAAAAGTCTTATTAGAAAAAGAAGCCTTAGGATTATGGTGATAAGTGGACGGACAATCATGCTGTTTTAATGAGTTTACTAGATGAATATGAAGTGTACTGTAACGAAAATAATATAAATCCGATATGGAACGGTTAAGGAAATCAAACAAAAATTTCACTTTGTTATAAATGAAAAGGCAGTTGTTTCCGCAACCACCTTTTTATAAAACAGAGCAACTTTTTCAAATATAAAATATGAATGATACTGAAAAAGATTATAGGACGTTAGCCAATTTTTATAATTCAAGTGACGAATTCAAATTATGAGAAAGGACTATTGTATTGTACGAAATATTTTTTGAATGGTTACAAATAAAAAAGCAGCTAGCAAAAGCTAACTGCTCGGTTCTCCAAGGGGGAACAAGGAGAAAGTAACTTAATGGGTTGTCTACATTATTGACGGAATATTGAGTTTTATTCAGGGGGGTTACTAATTATGTAGGTTACATGAGAAGTCCTATTAACATCCAGGCTGCCCCGATTAGAACTAAAGTTTCAAATGTAATCCAAAATTTTCTCTTTTCTGGTTTTTGAAATTCTTTAATTACAGAAAATACGGCACTTATTCCTACGAGAGTGAAAAGAGCGATTCGAATTGTATCAGTCATGTGTATCACCACCTAAGATTTGAATAGTTTAATTATATATTAGTTTCCGTTTTGTGGAAATATAATAGAAAGTGAGGAATAACAATGGGACAAGGAAACCGTGGGATGGCATTTGAAATGCTTATTAATCTAGCAAATGAAATGTATCAAAGAGGGGGAGTGGCGCTTATAAACAAGCGTCCGACTCCTGTGAAGGTGTTAAAAAGCAAAGGTGGCCGTGTACTAAGTGGATTCTATGAAGCTAAGAGTACAGTAGACTATGATGGCGTGTATAAAGGACGAGCTATTGCATTTGAAGCGAAGTCTACAGAGAAAGATACACGTTTTGATTTAAAGAACATTGCACAGCACCAATTAGATTATCTGGAGAAAGCAGAGAAGATGGGAGCGATATGTTTCTTCCTAATTGAGTTTAGCAAGGACAAGTCAATATTCGTCGTACCACTATCAGTCATTCAATCTTATGTAAGGATGTCTCATCAACCGAAGGGCAAGAAGTCCATACCAAGAGCAGACTTTGATATTTATGGATACTTAGTAGAACAGACAGAACGAGCGCCAGTTGATTACTTACAATACGTAGATGAAGCAGTAGCACCGGTTATGTTTGATGGAATAATTCAGATTGATCAGGACCATAAGAAAGTAGCGAATAACATTGAGGTAGCAAAAGAGAAGATGGCTAATAAGAAACGTAAGTTATTAAAGGCTTAATGGATAACGGAACCATGCAGAGTGGATGATGGGGGCTACTTGCTATGCATGGTTCCCTTCTTCAACAAAGAGATAGTAAAATTTCACGTACCTGATGTAAATGTAAAAAGACAAATTCAGAAATAGGGGGATTCCTTCATGGAGAGACAATTAACTTTATTACCGGCTATTGATAGAGAGACAGAAAAACAGGTTCAGAAAGAAGTAGTGAAAATACTAAAGGAATACCGCGCATTGAAAATGCGTTTTGAGAATGAAGTGGAGTTACAACACGAAGGAATCAGTTTGTTCCCGGAGATTAGGGACACAAGATATATTAGCAATATCAAGTTCAAGCAGATCGATAAGGTTTTACAGTACGTTTTAGACTATGACGAGGCAGAAATCATCAAGAGGAAATACTTAAATGCAGATAAGCCGAAAGACAGCTTTATTTACACTGAATTATCGATGAAGAAAGATCACTTCTATTATAAGAAGAAAAATGCGATTCGATTGATCGCTACATCTTTAGGGATGATTTGAAGATATAGAAAAATAGTATATTTTGTAATATTTGTATGTTAATATATTTTAGTAATTTGTTTTTAATATATTAATAGGGAGATTAAATTATGTTTAAGAAAATGAATCTATTATCAGTTCTATTTGTAAGTATATTGATTTTACTTACAGGGTGTGGAGGCTCTTCGTTAGCTTTTAAAAAGGGAGACAAGTACAAGGAAAGTGATGGACGTAGATTTATAGAAGTAGTAGAAGATAATGAATGGAAAATGCACGAAAAGAAAAATCGTACTAATGAATATGCTTTATATAAAGTTGAGGAAACTGAATATAAGGCTGGGGAGTATGCTGTTGTATCATTATCTTTGAAAGAGCAATTTGGTAAAAGTGATCCTTTGCACTTGTCATCTGGACCTGAGAAATATTTAGTAGCACCTACTGATAACGGAATGTCTATTGGAAGAGTAGATTTTGATATGAATAATCATTGGGAAAAATTCCAAAAGAATTTTAAAGAAGCTGAAGATAAGGAAGCTTTTTTAAAGGAAGTTGCTGAAAAGCTTAATTATAAATATGAGAAAACAAACTAAATAGTACATATAGAGTAGAGTCATTATATTGATTCTGCTCTTTTTGTATTTAAAAACGTCGACAAAACGCCGATAAAAAAGGGGGAATTTTAGAAATGAAAATAACGATAAATTATATGTACAAGCCCTTTGACAACCGCATATCGAAGAGGATTAGTACACCTATAAGTGAAACGTTCTTATGCGAGAATGTCACGGTAACGTATACCGCATAGTAGGGCGGGCACGGCGGTACGAACCCGCGTTAAGACGAAAAGACCAATGAGTTAATTACAATGACATATTCCAGTGTGGCGGGTGTGAGATAATTCGCATTCGTCATGCTGTTTTTATTGTATTTATCAATCAGCTCGGAATGCGTCCTCTGGGTTGATAATAAATATAAGTCTATTTCTCTCTAATATGTCGGTTCTTGAAAATGGAATGGGGGTGGTTGCTCATGATTGAGTGACACTTGCATTCTAGAAAGCTAAAAAGTATACGTATCTCGTACATTAGTAATTACCCATGATTCTTATTAATGACCAAAACGAGGGCAAAGAGTTCCACTCTTTGTTTGAGCCAATACAGCGGAAACATTCCCCTTCCGTCCCTCTAGTGTATTGGTTCAAACAAGGCGTCGGAAGAAACATATACGTCTTGGATATAAATATTTTATAATTTGGCATTGGTCAGCTAAGGCCCTGCGACAGCCGATGTATTGACCAGCTTTATGGAGCATAAACGAGAGAGTCCCTAGCTCTCTTTGAACCGATGACAGCTCTTACGCATGGAGCGCCTACTGAACGTCGTCGGTTGAAAGAGGTTATGGAAGCTCTTGTGTTTCTTCCAGTCACCGAACGTAAAGCGCGTAGCTAATAAGGGCTAAAAAATTACATGATGCGGTGGCTTGGAGAAGGTTGAGAGTATCAGCCTTGATCTAAGAGAAATTTTTGCCATTTGTTTTCTCCCTTTTCTCCCTTTTCTCCCATCCTCTTGAAAGCTGTCACTTCGGTGATGGCTTTTTTGATATAATTAAAGAGAGGGGTGGATAAAATATGAATTTAAATGAATCTATACTTTATTTTGATAAAGAGAAGATAACAGAGGATAGAATAGTATCTCATGTTAGACATTATGTTGAACTAGCAAAAAGAGGTTTAAGTGTAATTGAAAATGATGATAAAGAAGCTATGAATTGTTTAAAAGAAATCAGAAGAACAATGTCTGAAGAGTACAAGTATTATACTAAATCTAAAGTCCAATCAATAATGTGGGATAGCGACTTGTATAGTACATACTATCACTTTATACAAGAAGCCTTTGTAAAACAAAACTCTCCTAATGCATACAAAACTTTAGGGAGTAACTTATATGATGTAATGGATTACGGAAGGCATTATTATAGAGAATATTTAAAGTGAGCATCCATAACGGGTGCTTTTTTCTTTGCTATATAGAAATTACATATTAAACAGACATTTATATACGTGGTTACTACACGCTAAGGAATAGTAATAAAAAGATGAGACCGATGAAACCATATAAAAACCAAAAGAATCCTAAGATGGGGAATGTTTTATGAAATTTAAGCATGGTAAACCTCCTTGAGTATATAGAGGATTATAATATATCGTCGGTCTATATAGAAGGAAAAACAGAAATTGGTATATGCTAAACGAGGGTCTGGAAAAAATGTACATTTGGATTAAAGGATTCTATGCAAATAGGTAGAATGTAATTACTTGGTTTACATTTTAATCCAAGGGGTACAAATTCGATGCGACGTGAAAAGGATTTGTTGAAACAATGGAAGGCGGATTTACAAGCTGTTCAAGAAGAGAAAAGGCTGAAGAAGAAGGCTAAGAAAAAGAATAAGAAATATAATATTCCGGGTAAGACAGCTGACTTCATGGATGGCAAGAATACTTATCGTAAAGAGAATGGGGTATGGAAACAAAGAAATAAATAATGTGAGGATAAATAAATTTGATTAAGTTTATAGCAATTATCGTAGGCGCTGCCGTAATCTGGGTGGCGTCTTGTTTGTTGTTAAGGAAAGATAAGACGTGAGATAGACTTGCAAATTAAAATATTATTAGTTTGAAACATAGACTAGTAAACAAACTATTTCTACCTTTTAATCATAGAATATGATGAATTCTACTTTTAGAGGAGGTAATCATATCTATGGGATGGGATAATAATTTTGGACATTCTCGAGATTGTAATAGATTTTGGGATGATTTAGTATTTTGCGGTTGTGGCCGTAGACGAAGAAGAAACGATTTTAACGACTGTCATTGTAAACGTGACTGCGATTGTGATGAGTGTCGTCGTAGACGTAATCATGACCGTGATCGTGAACATGAACATGGTGAACATAGAGAGTGGTAAATTCTTTTGAAAGAGTGCATATCTTAATCGCACTCTTTTTTATTATGCTTTTATTAGTACTTATTAACTCGAAGGATACAGTTTCAATTTGATTTAATACCTAACAAAACAAACGAACATAATGAACGAAAATAAATGTTCTACTTAACTGTCTAAAAGTTGATACTTTTAGATGATGCGGGGAAATGATGTGAAAAATCATTGAAATCATACCTTAAATCCATCTAAGGGTTAGTCTGAAATAGAATATATAAAACAATGATAACTTTTAAATAGTATTAGGGGATGATTGATGAAATTAGTTTGATATGCACGAGCTAGTATAAGAGAGCAAGATCTAGAATTGCAATTTGAAACGGTAGGAACATATGGTTGTACAAAAATATTCACTGAAAAATAGAACGGAGCGAAAAATCTTATGGAAACATAAAGTTGTTGAAATTTTTTTGTGAATTCATTAATATGGAATTATATTTATTGTTTATTTGATTCCGTTTATTCCCACACTTTATGTGTTGTGGTTGAGTTGTAGAAGCAAGTTGCGTCTTGTTTCAATTGTGAAAGGGCTTCTTTGAGCCGATTAGTGTATATATAGCTTATTTTGCTATGTACATTTTTAATCGACTTGAAGAAGCCCTTTTTGTGTTGTTTTCAAGTCTGTTTGATTGGTAGAACTCATTATTACACGGGGTAAAAATTATTATTTAGGGGGATTTATTTATGAATATCAGTTATGAAGTATCTTTATTTTGTTCTGCGCATCCAGATGAACTTATTCCAAGTTTACGTGCATTACGAATGAGAGTTACAAAAGAAGGGGCATTTTGGGAACGAGATTGTTATCAGTTTTCCGTTAAACCATCAAACTTGTCACAGCGAACAGCAAAACAAGCAGGGGAAATCTATTTGTATCATGTTCATTTTAATGGATGTGTACGGGATTTCCTTTTTTTATTGGAAAGATGTTTTAGAGGGACGAGTTTTCGCTTTACTGCTATCCGTGGCTTTTTAGATGTAGAAGGTTATTCACTTAAGAAATGGAAACCAATTCTACGTAACCACCATATAAACTCTGCAGATGTAGATTGTATTTTCAAGAAAGATGATCTTGTAATGATTGTGCATCACCATGGAGGTTTAGAAGTGGCTAAGCGTGCGGAGAAAGGTGAACAATTAAAAAAAGTAAACTTTCTAGAGATAGATAGCTGGTTACAAGCACTAAATCCTACAAAAGAGGATCTATTCTCTTTAACAGGTGTGAGTGTATCGTAATGAGTGAGTTACATAACTATATGGAAGTGTACAGACAGAGGGAATGATAGAAATCCGTAGTGAAAAATGACTATGAATTTCTGTCTTTTATTTTATTCAGGGGGATTTTAGTATGAATTTATTTGAACTGTTTGGTTTAGAGGTAGGAGAAGACATAATGGTACAAGATGTGAGAACAGATAAACAAGTTCGCAATCGATACAGTTATGATGTAGGTGAGAAATTAGTGGGAGCAAAGAAAGAAATACGAGCTTTAAAAGAATCATTTTTAGTATCATTTTCTCTAGATATTTTAGCGGAAATTGAAAAAGAATCCGCAGTAGAGGCGCTAAATGTATTGGATCGAAACACATTGATTCCATTTTCTTTTGAACAAGAAAAAGAAAATGATGTCCCGCCACGTGTTGCAAAGTTAAAGCAACTGCTAGTGGGCAGGATTAATAAGAATCCAATTGTAGATACACCGACTGCAAGGAAACTATATGTTCAAGCATGTAGAAGAATATGGCATGATATACAGTCGGTACATACCTCAGAACAATGGGTAGATCTTGTTGTCTCTTATGGTATGGAAATGAGCAATGGTTGGTCTGCATTTAGAAAAAATAAGAATGTAACATTCACATTTAAAAGAATGGTAGAGGAATATTTTGATGAGTTTGTTAATGCAAATGGTATGGAGTTATTAATATTAGGAAAGAAATTCATATCACTTTGTACAAATTCAAAAAGTGTTAATTCTACGTACCTTCGTGTATCACATGAGCTAACATGGAATGATTTACTTACGAAAAAGGTTACAACTCGTAAGAAATCCGCAGCTGTGTGGAGTAGGAAACTGCCAGATACCCTACAAAGAAAAGGGATAGGAGTAGAAATTGCTACCAAACCTGAAGACGTAGTTGCTATGTTTGGGTTAAAGGGGATGCAATTTGGTCATTATTGCACCGAACAATACGCAAAAGAACATATTGGGCATGTATCTGAAGCGTTACATGATTTAGCTCGTATATTGGGGATTCCACCTGAGTATATAGGGTTAGGAGGACGCTTAGGACTTGCGATTGGTGCGAGAGGAAGCGGCAATGCATTAGCACATTATGAACCTTCTACCAAAGTCATTAATTTAACTCGTGATAATGGAGTTGGGGCATTGTGTCATGAATGGGGACATGCATTGGATCATTTCTTATATGATTGTAGTCATGATTTTCAAAATGGTAGCCTTGCTTTCTTATCAAGTGGGAAGAGTATTGGGAATATCTTGCCTGCTATTATCAAGGAAAAGATGCAAGCTGTGTTAGATGCTTGCAAACAAGGAAAAGTGGCCAGAGTAATCAACGTGGAAAATGCCTACAGTAGAAAGTGGTATTTCTATGGTGGTGTTATCGATAGTTATGATGTGTTTAAAGGAAATATTTCAAATATTTTAGAATCACATCATGCTAGTTTGTGTAGGAAGCTTGATACTTTATCAGGAGCAACAAAGACGCGTATGGAGCGTAAAATTGAAAAAGAATTTGAGAAAACCGCACAAATGTTAGCTGCATATCATTATAAAAAAACAGGCGAAAAACTTGGTGAAATATCCTACCAAGTGAAAGGGTCTGTATACTTTGATACAGCCATTAAGTTAGATAAGAAGAGAACCAAAAAGTATTGGTCTACGAATCATGAGATGTTTGCTAGAGCATTTGAAGCATATGTAGAATCAGCTTTGCTAGATCAAGAACATAGAAACGATTATTTAGTTTGTGATACATATTCTTTTGTGTATCCGTTAGGAGAACAAAGAGAATATCTAAATAGAAGTATAAAGAGTTTAATGGAAGTATCTGTTCCATATATAATAAACACTATACAAGGAGTGGGGAAAAATGAATTATAACATTCAAAAAGGTCAATTTCGTTTAACAAGTGCTTATCCAAGAGGTAGCTGGTGGGAATTTTATCGTATTACTTGTCCGATTTGTCATGATACAGGTAATTGCATGTTACATGTTTCGCAAGAGAAGGTAGCATGTACGCGTGTAGAAAGTAAATGGATTTATGGAAAAAACACGGGCAATCCAAGCTACATTCACTACATAAATGGAAAAGAGAAGTATCAATTGCCTGAGGTGGATGAAGTTCAGATTCATGATAAGAAAAATAATGAGGAATTAGATGTGTTTAATCGTAAGTTAATGGATTTCATACGATTACAAGAGCATCATCATACACATTTATTACGAGATAGAAAAATGACTGAAGAACAAATACAAGTACGTCAATATCGCTCTTTTTTAAAACAACAAATTGAGTTAGAAGAGAATAATACATATACGACAGTTTGGGAAAAATTATTTAATCAGATTGGGAATAAAAACTGCTGGCAGGGAATTCCGGGATTTTATGAGATGAAGAAAGGTCAACTTTCTCTTCGTTTGATGTCAGGTTCTCCTGGTATATTGATTCCTTTTCGAAACCAGTACAATCAAATTGTTGGATGGCAGGTTCGTGTTGATAAAGTGAAAAACTCCATTCATATAAAATCGGCACCTACTGGAGTTCAAGTGGAATTAATCGAACAACCTAATGTTGTAAAGATAACTAAAAATGGTGATTGTATCTTTGAAGGCGAACTAGAAGTGAGCAAAAAGGTAGAGATTCCATTTCATGAGGAACGAATTGTTGTAAAGATTCATAAAGGGCAAAAATATTTGTGGCTCTCATCAGCAAACAAAAATCAAGGAACTGGTGCAGGAGGTAGTGAAAATCCACTTCCTGTACATGTAGCGGTGCCAAGCTCACATTTGAAACATTGGAAGTCTGGCACGTTGCATCAAACAAAATCAGTGCTGATTACAGAGGGACCTATGAAAGGTGCGAAACGTTCCACTATAACTGAGTAGTCTCATGAAATGTGGGGATATATTTGTAGAATATATCTAACTATTTACTCGAATTATTAGGTGAAAGTCCTAATCATGACTAATGAACATTGTCATGACTATAATACTCCAACGTGCGATGTGGACTGTAAGCTACATGGTGCGGAGCTTGGAAAAGTCGTAATTCAAGTAACCTAAAACCTCGGTCATGGTGAAAATAATGCGGTAGTCCTTAAAAGCAGTCTATGATGAGACAACAAACCCATGTGTGAACTGTCGTGAGGACCTTATTCTGAAAAGAATACAAAGTAAATAACTTACACTCTCTTTCATAGTGTAATGTTCTAACTAGTTGAAATGCTAGTTTGCATAGGAAAACAATTGTTCATTAAATTCCATATGATTTACCGGCAGAGAGTGGGCATCTAAGGACATGCAAATAAAGGGATAGAGTAAATGGAACGTTTGAAGGCTATGTTGGGAGAGATTACAGTCTCAATGAAACTCATAGCTGGCAGAGGTGTCATAGTAGTGATGATTGTTGTCTCAATGACGTTACTATAAGGAACCATTCCGAAGTGTAACAGAGAGGAAAAAACAACGGGAGCGAAGGACACCAGTCGGTAATTTAATATTTCTTAATCTATCAACGTCCAAATGAGGTTAATCCGAATAAACAGCTAATTCATGAAATCTACTCTTCTTTAACAATGAAATAAAGAAGGTGATGTAGTGAAGGTAAACAGACGATTGATTAATTCTGAAAGCGACCTAATCAAAACACTAGAGGATTTATACTTTATGTCCAAGGAAGGTAAAAACTTTTTCAGCATCATGGAAATATTATCTAATGAAGAAGTGATCAAAACCGCCATCCACAACATAAAGAGTAATAAAGGAAGCAAGACTGCGGGGATTGATGGGAAAACTATTGATGATTTTCTACAAATGGAAACATCTAGTTTAGTAGAGCTAATCAGGAACACTATTAATAGCTACACACCACAACCGGTAAAGCGCATCTACATTCCAAAAGGGAATATCAAATCCAGTAAGAAATCTGAAATGAGACCATTGGGTATCCTTAATATGATAGACCGCATTATTCAAGAGCTAGTGAGGATGTTCATTGAACCTATTGTAGAAGCTAAATTTTACAAGCATAGTTACGGTTTTCGTCCCTATCGTAGTGCGGAACATGCTCTAGCCAGAATGAGAGACGTAGCGCGTAGAAGCAAAACGTATTGGGTGGTTGAGGGTGATATCAAGGGTTATTTTGATAACATTAACCATAATAAATTACTAGAAATTATGTGGAATATGGTGATTAAGGACAAAAGACTGTTAGCCATAATTAAGAAAATGCTAAAAGCAGGATATATGGATGAGGGAAGGTATTACAAAACAGATAAGGGTACGCCACAAGGAGGAATCATTAGCCCCTTACTAGCAAACATTTATCTGAACGGTTTTGACTGGTTTATAGCCAAAGAATACGAATACCATCCATACACCAATAGGTATCAATCAAGAAAAGCTGCATACCAAAAATTAAGAAAAGAAGGACAATGTCCAACCTATTTAGTTAGATATGCAGACGACTGGGTTATATTAACAACTAGTGAAGAGAATGCAACGAGGTTGTTGAAAAAAGCAGGGAAATATCTCAAACATGTACTCCATCTTGATCTGTCGAAGGAAAAGACACTTATCTCCGACCTGAGGATAAGACCTCTAACATTCCTCTCCTATAACATGAGGTTTGGAATGACAAAGGAGAATAAGGAAGCACCGTTACTATATCCTAATATGAAAGCGGTTAGTAGGTCAGTTGAAGAGATTAAAGTTATTGTTAAAAAACTAAGGTACAGTCCGGACAACGAGTGGTTTGCTACAAACATAGAAAAAATTAACGAAAAATTGATTGGATTAAGCAACTACTTTAACAAGGGCATTAGCAAACGTACACTAGAGAAAATTGACAATAGGCTATTCTGGGGAGTTTGGAAGTCTTTTAAAAGTTATTTTAGATATGAAAAGGATACAAAGATGGCAATGAAACACTTTGTTCCTATGAATATTTTAGGAAATCGTATTAATAGACATGAAAAGTATCAAGGAAAAACTCTAGCAATAGAGATTGATGGTATCTTGATTGGTATAACCAAGAGTGCCATTACTCCAGTACAATACTCCAGAAACTTTAATCAAGATATGACACCTTATACGCCTGAAGGAAGAAAACTTTATGCCAAAACGATGGAAAAAGTTCCTCCTCTTGCGAGACCAGCTACATATAAAGCAGATGAGTTATTTATAGCTCATTCAGATAAGAGTCGGGAATTTACAAACTTCGAATATATGATGAACAAAGACTATGCGTACAATCGAGATAAAGGTAAATGTCGAGCTTGCTCATGCTACTTATATGGCAAGGCACATTGCTATTATAAAAAGAATACATTACCCATGGATGAAATCAACAAGGTCAAGAATTTAATCTCTCTTTGCAATGAGTGTCACTAGTTGGTACACAATAGCAAACCAATTGAAGGCACAACCAAAAGAGTGAAATTGATTGAAGAGCTGAGGAAGACAATAAGAGATTAAGAAATATAACAACGCACATCGCGAGATGTCACGTTGTACATAAGAACAAATTATCGATGGCAAGCCGTATGCGGTGAAAATCGCACGTACGGTTTAGAGTGGGGGAAAAGATGGAGATTATTTCAAAGTCTTACCTATCACTATCAGATCTAATTGCTGATTTGGTTCCAGAGAGATTTAATAAAGAAGAACTTTCTGAAGTAGGGACAACGGTTCTTGCGATTCCTGGTGTAAACGCTTGGCGAATTGCTATGCCTGTATTAAAGGATATGGGGATAGAAAATGTCTATTTAGCGTTTGATGCCGATTTAGTAGAGAATAAAAAAGTAAGAAAAGCTCTTATAGATTTTGCGACAGAGTTAAAGAAAGAAGGCTATAACGTAATCATAGCTGCATGGAACCCAACGCAAGGTAAGGGGCTGGATGATACAATGCAAGCGGGATTTAAACCTGTATTTAAGAGGTTGTGAAAGTCATAAAGTAGGTTGATATTTTAATAAATAGGTAGATTGAAAAAGATAGAGTTTGTAATTCTATCTTTTTCTTATATCCAATTACTACAGAGGATTTAAATTAACTAAAAGAAAGGTAGAAGAGAATATGAATACATCTATGAAAAAAAATCTAGTAAATTTACGAGTTGATTTTGCTTTCAAACGCTTGTTTGGAGTAGAGGGAAACGAGGATATACTCATTGGTTTTCTTAATGCGGTATTACAATCCTCTTTAGATGAGGAAATCATTTCTTTGCATTTAGATGATCCACATCTTCCAAGGGAGCAAAAGGATGATAAATTGTCTATTTTAGATTTGCGAGCTACTCTGAATAATGGTATAAAATTAAATATAGAGATACAGGTTCGCGACAAAAAAGACATGATTGAGCGATCTTTGTTCTACTGGGCTGGCATGTATTATTCCCAAATGACTCAGGGGATGAAGTATACAGAATTAAGACCAACTATTTGTATTAATATAGTGGATTTCATACTGTTTCCAGAAGAAGAAGACTTTCATAATGTTGGTGTAGTCATGAACAAAAAATCGGAGCACATAATTTCAGAGAATATGCAATTACACTTTCTTGAGATTCCAAAAGTAATTCGAGAATGGCAAGAAGATCGAATGGATCCATGGGATGATATATTAGCACGTTGGCTATTATTATTTCCTGCATATGAAGATGAGAAATTAACTACAATCCTGGAGGGAATCGCGATGGAAAAAGATCCAGTTTTGAAAAAGGCAATAGAGGATTGGGAGCGTTTAAGTAGTGATAAGGATTTTTTACGCATATATGAGGCAAGAGAAAAGGAAATAAAAGATAGAATTTCTGAAATAGAAACGGCAGAAGAAAAAGCAGTAAAAGAAACCAAAATACAACTAATTCAAAACTTAATTAAAGTAGGTGTACCTATAGAAAAAGTTGCTGAGGCTGCTGAGTTAACTATTGAAGAGGTAAATGAAATTTTACAAAATAAATAGGTGAAATTGATAAAAACAGGTAATTGCGTCATACATGCAATTGCCTGTTTTTTATTTTTCCCCATTCTAATTAATATTTCGAAGAGAATTTTAGCGTATATACCTTTTTTATAATCTATTGTGTTTCAGAACTTTTAAACTAAAAAAAGGAAATATATTGCATATTATAAATTATGGAATTAAAATATAAAGATATATAATTACACTTACAATGAACTTCCGTAAAGTGTCTAGCACATTTATTTAGATGAAGTAGTTGAGTGTACCCAAGTATTATTTTGAGGGGAAATAATCATATAAACGTAATTTGAATGAGGGAGATAATTTATGAAATTTAAACAAACGGTATTAGCAGGCAGTATTATGTTAGCAACAACATTAACACCAATGATAGATGCGCAGGCAGAAGACAAAAAGTTTAATGATGTTCCACAAGACCATTGGTCCTTTAATGCTATTACAGATTTAGCAAATAAAAATATTGTTGCAGGTTACGGGAATGGTATTTTTGGTTTCGGTGATAATATAACGCGTGGTCAAGTAGCTAGAATGATATATAATTATTTGAAACCAACAGATGACCCTAATGTTAAAAATCCATTTACTGATGTCAAAGGGCATATGTTTGAAAAAGAAATCTTATCTCTAAGTAAAGCTGGTATTATGAGTGGCTATGGTGATGGGAATTTTGGACCTGATAATATCCTAACACGCGAGCAGTTAGCTGCTGTGTTAACAAGAGCTTTTAATTTAAAAGCAACAGCAACTACCACTTTTAAAGATGTGGAAAAAAACTATTGGGCTACGAATGCTATCAGTGCATTACAAGAAAATAAAATTGCTGCTGGTACAGGAAACAATATGTTTGAGCCAAAAATGGTTGTAACTCGTGAGCAATATGCGCAATTTTTATACAATGCAATTAATATGAAAGAAAAAGCAACAACGGAACCAGATAAACCAGAAAAAGATAAAAATGGTGGTACAACAACGGAACCAGATAAACCAGAAAAAGATAAAAATGGTGGTACAACAACAGAGCCAGAGAATCCAGGTAAAGACAATGATAATGGGACAACTAATCAAGAAGATAAAGCACCACCTACATTAAATAAAGTAGAAGTAGGTAAAAAAACATACAAAGCAGGGGAAAGTGTACAAGTAAGTGTAGAAGCTGAAGATGACGTTTCTGGTGTCCAATATGTGTTCATAGATATAAAAGGCCCTGGAGGAGAAGAAAAGAGAGAGACAGCAAATTATGACTCTCAAACTAAAAAGTGGGTTGCTAATATTCCACTAAGCTCATATGCACAGTCTGGAGAATATATAGTAAGTACAATAGTTATGTATGATAATGCTGATCATCCTGTGGTATATAGGGGTGATAGAGATTTTAACGTGAATTTCAATGTTACTGCAAATTAATTCGTGAATTTTAAAATGTTAAAATTTAGTGATGTCGCATAATAAAAGCAAGATAGATGATGATTATTCTATCTTGCTTTTATTTTTCTTAAATATGTAAAGAAAGTCTTGTGTTTTAGAAATCGTATTGCTATAATATAAGGGTAATAAGATTTAATAATAAAATAAAAAATTAATCAGTTCGCATATAAGAGAAGACCTCAATATGCGCCATGTCCTTGGGGGACGTGTGCGTGTATTGGGGTCTTTTTGCGTTTTGCGAGCAAAAACACCTGGAGGTGCAGGAATTATGTTGAATTGGTTGTCTGCAAAACTTATGACAACATCAGTAGGAGATTTCTTACTGGCAAAAAGTAGTTTTTCGAAAGGGCTTGGTGGTAATGGTGGTGGCGGTAATGCTGAAACTGTTCAAAAAAGCATGAACACTTTGGTGAAAACCTTAATTGGTTTTGGGGGAATTTGGGTGGCAGCTTGCGTTGTATTTGCAGCTATTAAACTATCTGGAGCACAAGGGAAGAACCCTGAAAACCGTACACAAGCTATGATTGGTTTAGCTTGCGCAGCAATTGGAGGCTTTGTCATGATCAAAGCTTACGATATCGCTGCTTGGGTTACGACAATCTAACATAAGAGTTTGTACAAGCTCTCCTCTATTTGGGGAGAGCTTCTCTTATATAAGGGAGGAAAAAGAATGAGAAAAGTAACCGTTCCTGTTGATATGACTTCGGAACAAAAAACACTATTAGGTGTGCTGAGCAAACGCCAATTGATTTATCTATTAGGTGGTGGAGCATCCCTTTATTTATATGTACCATTTTTATGGCGACTATTTGCACCTATTGATGCGGTAGTAGCGTTTTTTATTTGCTTAATTTTAGCACTACCAACGGTAATTGGTGTTATAGCGTTTGCATTTATATATAAAGAAAAACAACACATGTATTTAGATAAGTATTTAATTATTAAAATGCGTAGCCGCTCTGAAAAAGGTAAGTGGAGAAAAGGGTACGAGCCAACTATATGGGCAAAGGAGAATTTGTAAATGTTAGAAATGATATATTTTGCGGCGATAGCCATTGTGGGATTTTTCTTTTATCGGAAAATGAATGGAAAACCGTTGTTTGGTTCTAAGAAAAAGGGGAAAAAGCAAGGTGGAGTAGAGAAACACACTACTGAAAAATCTGGAAAGAAAAATAAAAAAAATACGCCTGCTGAATCGGAAATTGATGAGGATAATGTTGACTTCTTTCGTACTTTTGTAGAAGACATTAAGGAAATTGATAATCATATGATTCGGTATCATGATGACACATTTGTCCTGATTGCGGAAGCACATCCAGTTAACTATTATTTACTCTCCAATATGGAACAAGAAGCGATTGATATCAAAATTGAATCATGGTTAACCACATTAGAGTTTAATACGAAAGTATATATTCAAAGTAAGTTTGTAGATTTAACAGATCCTGTACGAAAAATGACAGAAACGATGAAAGGTGCGAAAGACCTTACACCAGAGACGGTTCTATATGGTCAAGAAGTTATTGATAACTTAGAGTACTGGCAACGTTCGCAACCTCGATATGAACAAAAACGTTATTTAATTTATCCATACAAGGTTGATATTAGTACGATTACGGCTGATACAGAGGACGAGTTAGAAGAAAAGATTGTAGATAAGGCATTTAACGAACTATATCGTCGTTATAATGCATCTCGAAATCTACTATCGAAAGCAAAAATTAATGTAGAAATGTTAACGAAAGATAAATTAATAGAACTTTTATACGTAGCATTTAACCGTCGTAAAGCTGTAAAAGCTCGTTTCCAGGACTTAATTGAAAACGAGAATTTCTCGCTATATTCAACAGGGGAAACGAATGAAAGAAAACTAGAGTTAATAAAGAAAGTGTTAGCGGAAGAAAAGGCAGAAAAATCAAATAATGGGGTGGCGTAAACATGAAGTTGTTCGGAAAAAAGAAAAAGGAAAAGAAAAAAATAGAAGCAGAAGAAAGGGACGAATTGGAGCTAGAGGAGGAAGAGTTGGAAGAAGAGGAAATACCGACGCAATTAGACAATCAAACAACAGTGTTTGATGTTATTGCCCCAGAAGGAATGAAAATTGATGCAGAAGATTATGGGGTCATTAAACAATCTTTAGGAAATAATACGTTCTTCCGTCCGTTTTATATTCCACGTGATGGGTACCCGCGTATGATGCAAACCAATTGGCTCAACATGTTAACTTCGGCTGGGGAAGTGGATGTCATGATCGATATTCATAAAGAGCCAAAAGCTAAGGCAATGCGATCATTAGATATGCAGCTGACGATGTTACGCTCCAATCTTTCTTTCCAACGTACACGAGGAAACATTGACCAAGAAAAAGACTTAGATGCAAAAATTCAAGATACAAACAATTTAATGGATGAAATCCAGTTCAATGAAAACGACTCCTATATGGTGAGTACCATGGGTGTTGCGTATGCCGAATCAAAGAAAGAATTGGACGTTTTATGTGAGTATATTGAAGATGAAATGCAAGCATCTCACTTTAAGATAGCAAGTACTTGGAACCGTGTGAAAAGTGGTTTGAAAGCTACTATGCCACTAGGAGCACCAAATACGCTGCAAGATACCTATCGAAATATCGATAGACGTGCGTTATGTACATTTGCACCTTTTGTGTCAGGTTCCGGAAGGTTTAACGGTGGGATACCAATAGGAAAGAACAAAATTACTGGGCAAATAGAATTTTTAAATTCATTCGGGAATGCAGATTATCGTCCTCCAAACTATAACATTGGTGTAACAGGGATCTCGGGTTCCGGGAAAAGCTTACTTTTAAAAATGAAGTTAGCTCGTGAAACGTCACTTGCAGATACGCATGCAATGATTATCGATCCAGAAGGAGAATTCGTAAAAATTACAAAACGTTTAGGTGGTATTAATTTAAACATTTCACCTGAAAGTAATATCATTATCAACCCTTGTGCAATTGCTGTAACAGAACTTCAGATTACGGATAAAGATGAAGAGCTAGAAGCACTTGAACAATACGATAAGAAAGAACTCGTAGAGCGTGATGGCGTGAAGTATGTAAGATTTGTACCAATTTTAGAGAAAATCAATGAAATACTCGGATTCTTTGACATTATTATTCGCGGACAAGACTTTGATCAACCAGGATTAAATGTATTCCAGCGTACAATGCTAGAAGATGCAATCCGTGAAGTGTTTGATAAACATGGTATTACCTCACATCCTTCATCTTTATATACAGATGAAGTGAAGAAGGTGGATGGACAATTAATTCAGTCCCAAGTGAGAAAGTCAGAACCAGAGTTAAAAGAAATCTATGATGTCATAGTAGAACATCATGGAGACGATGTGAAAGCAGAAGAATTGATTGCCGCGATTCGTCCATTCTTACGCGATGGTTCAAAACCATTATTTGATGGACAAAGTCATTTTGGCCGTGGTGTAGAAACACAGTTAAATGAATCGCGTGTTGTTAATTTTAATATTAGTCATTTAGAAGAAGGATTCTTAAAACCAATTGCTTTCCACGTTATCTTGAACTATATCTGGGAGCATTGGATTAAGAGTCCAGAACATGCTATCAAACGAAAAGTACTATATGTGGATGAGATGTGGCAGTTTATCGACTATGAACAAACGGTTAACTTCTTGGAAAAAGTAGCACGTCGTTCACGTAAAAGAAATGCCGGTATGTGTTGGGCAAGTCAGGACTTTGTTCGTATTTTAGAAAATGTAAAAGCTCGTGGTATCTTGCAATCTACTTTCTCTTATTTCTTCTTAGAACAAAATAAGATTGATAAGAAAAAAATTCAAGAGAACTTTAATTTAACTGCTGGGGAATTAGATATTATCCTAAACAACCCAGGAAAAGGAGAAGGAATTTTCCGTGTAGGAGATAGTTCGGTTTGGATTCAAACAGATCCATCAGATAAAGAAATGATGTTCATTGAATCCAATGAAGCTGTACTACAAGAACTTTTAAATAATATGAAAAAGGTACAAGGGTACGCAGGTTAATAGCGTACCCTTGATAGGGAAGGTGAAATTATGCTTGATAAGATAATCGGATGGGTTGGCGGCTTAATCGTTTCTATGGTTAAGACCTTCCTTTCTCCTATCTATAAATTAATTGATTCTATCCCCGATTTAATTTTTGGTGGGAACAGTACAAAATTAAATTTTTTATTTAAAGAAGACACAGTTGGGAATGTATTGAGTTCGGGATTACCAGTCATGTTTAAATTTGCAGCCTTTTTAGTCTTAGTCAGTGCTGTAATTGCTGGTGCAAAGTATTCAGCAGCTGCCATTAATCCAACGAATCGAACATATATCATTGAATATGCGAAAGATTTAATGATTGTTTCTATTTGTATTTGGCATTTAGATTTCTTTTATAACTTTGTAATTGATATTAATACTTGGGTAACATCGGAGTTTAAAAGAGCGATAGGAGAACATTCACTAGATATTTTTAAACCAGGTCAGACCATTGCAAATTTGACAATGGATAATAATAAGGATGACTATTTATTTCAAATTTTTGCGATGTTGATTGAAGTTGGATTATCACTTTGGGCAAACTTCTTCTATTTAATGCGGGCAGTATCTATTTATATTTTGATGTTAATGGGACCGATTATGGTTGGTATGTGGTTATTCCCGCAAAAGAAACAACAAACGCTATATTGGATGCGTGAATTTGTTGGTACAGTACTCATCCAAGGTATCCATGCGATTACTATATGGTTGATTTTTGTACTAGTAGGCAAAGCAGATAATACCATTATTAAATTAATCTTATTTGCTATGTTTATTCCTATAGGCGAAATTGTAAAAGGGTTCATTGGTTTAAGTACAAATACGGTGGGAGCAGTAAATCGAGCAGGCACGATGCTTGGAATGGGTGCCTTAGCAAGTATGGCGGGCATCGTTAAAGGAATACGTGATGACCATCGTAGTAATAAAGAGAAGGCAAAAGCTAATAAAGAAGGCGAGGAAGATAAAAAAGAAGATGCTGATAATCCTAAAAATGCGTTGGGAGCCAATTTAGGGACAGATGTAGGTACAACATCTCGTGCAGCTCGTATGTTAAAAGCAGGTCAAATTGGAAGCATGGTTGGAAAAGCAACGGGCGGACTCGCAGGATTAGCAATGGGCGCGGGACTTGGACCAGAAGGAATGGCAGTAGGAACATTTGCTGGAAGTAAAGCAGGTGGAGTTCCTGGTGCTGTAGCAGGAAGAACATTAGCAGCTGGACTTGAAGGAGTTGCTAGTGCTGGGAAGCATATTGGTTCCAGTGTGAAGAAAGGTACAGACACGTATAAAGGGTTAAATGGGGAACAATATCCAGAGTTAACAGATGAAGATATTGCACAAGATTTAGCCACTAAAGATTTTGAAAATTGGAAAGCTGATAATCCTGATTCTGCAGTTGCGAGTCGTTTAAAACAAGCATTTCCTGGTGCATCCGATGCAGAGATTGCAAAAAAAGTAGCGAAAACAAATAGTGATCAAATGTCTCATTTCAAAAATCAGCGGAAACAAGATTTACAAAATATGAAGAAAAATGCTACACCATATGGAAACGCCAGAGATTTAGTCAACGCTGCGACTAATGCATTCCAAAAGGGATATGAGGCAGACCATAAAGATACATTTATGAGTCAATTACCAGAAAATATGTCAGCGGAAGAGAAAGAGAAAAAATGGAATGACCATCTGAACTCAAAAGTACAAGGATTTAGAAGCCATGTAGAACAGGTTGCAACAAAAGCTGGTGCAATGCCAGTTGATGCGAAAGATAAGAAAGGGAACAACCTGTTTGATAAGTCCTATGTGAATAAAGATGCTTTTGCTTCTCAACTTGCACTTGGAAAAGTTGGAAAAGTAGTTGAAGGGGTAAAAGGAGAAACACTAGAGAGTGGCCATCAAAATATGGGACAAGTAGACTCACTTGTGGGTGCGTCTACTGCTGCATTTAAAAAGGCATATAGTGCAGATCATAAGGCTGGATTCATGAAGCAATTCCCTGCAGATGTACCACAACAAGAAAAAGAGGCTGCATGGAACAAACACTTGAGTCAAAAAGTGCAAGGATTTAAAAATCATGCACAGAAAGCTGCCGAACAAGCTGGGATTATGCAACAACAAGATGGGACTAGCTTTGCTAATAAAGATGCCTTTGCTTCTCAGTTATCACATCAATTACAGAGCAATCCAAATATAAATGCAATGGGTGTATCTAGTGTATCTGGCATTCAAAAAGCAGTAAATGGTGTAAAAACACATAGTTTAGCAAATGGATATGGAAACCAGAAACAAAAAGGTGTAAGTAATGTCGGGAACTTAGTACAAGCATCTACAGAATCTTTTAAACAAGGATATGCAGCGGAGAACAAAGCAAACTTTATGAAAAACTTGTCTCCAACTATGTCTCAAACGCAAAAAGTAGAAGCTTGGCAGTCTCACTTGAATGATAAAGGTAATGAATTTAAAGCAGTTGCTCAGCAAGCGGCGGTACAAGCGGGAGCAATGCCCGTACAGGCAAAAGATACGAGTGGTAAGAGTCTACATAATCAATCGTATATTAATAAAGGTGCCTTTGCTTCGCAATTGACGAAAGGTTTACAAAGTCATGCTAGTCTTGGAACAGTGAGTCAACAAGTAGGTTCTGGAATTACTAGTGCGATTCAAGGTGTTCGTTCACACGGTGTTGCGACAGGTGGTGCAATCAATAAAGCTGTGTTTGCAGCTACGCAGACGCAAGCGAGTATGGCACGTGCAGGAAATCTGTCTGTTTCTGAAATTGAACGCTCATATGCGGATGCATCAGCTAGTGTAGCAAATATTTCGCAAAGTGCTGGGAAAATGACGATTCCAACTTCAGCAGTGGGACGTATGACACAGCAAAGTAAGATGGTTGGTGTAAGTATGATGGAAGGTGCCAAACATCTCGTGCATACAAAAGGTATGGAAAATGTATCACAAGCATACCTTAATGCGTCTAGTGCTGTTCAGCAGGCTGGTGGAAATGCAGTACAAAGAGTGATGAGTGGAACTGCAGCTGCCGTTCATACTTCGTTAGGAGGTAACTCAGCAGAACGCCATTACAGTGTGACAAAAGGATTAAGCTATGCAGCAGGTGTTATTGGTGGTGTAGGTGCTTATCAAGCGACTGCACGTATGGTAGGCAAACATAATCCGTATAACAAAGCTGTCCAAACAGAGGCAACAGAAATTCAAGAGATACTTAAAATGGTACCAACAACAACGGATGCTACTGGAAGACAATCAGTTGCTCAAGGTGCAGTACGTCTTGTTACGACAAATAATAAATCATGGATTGAAGCGAAAGATTCCAGTGGAATGACACAAGTTGTATCTCGTTATGGTAGTGGAGATAGTAGTATTCGTTCCGGACAAGTGGTATATCAAGATTTAAATATTTCAGACGGTCAATTAACACAGCATCGTAATGGTATGAAAGCTATGCCAGCGTATATTCAAGATTCTAGTGGCGGGAAAATTAGTATCAATCGTTCTATCAATATTAACCCAAATCAATTAGTAGGAAATCAAAATCAAAGACCTTTACAACAGAAACCAGTATTTACTGAACCGCCACTTACAGTAAATCATAAGGTAGACAATGGTCACTTCTATATGTCTGATTTAGACCAAGGGGGATACCAGAATGTGCAAATGGTGGTAGAAAGAGATCGTAGTTATATGGTTGCTACCACAACAGATGGTACAGTGTCACGTATTTCTCCGTTCGGAAAAGGAGATACGCGATTGCAAGCAAACCAAAGGATTGAAAGGGTTTGTGAAGTGCAAGATAGCAGTATTAAACCGAGAGAAGAAACCCTAGTAACTCATACACAGGACGAAGTTGTACGTACAGAGACACATTTGAATTTATCAGAACATGACCCACAAAACCTGATTCCATTTGCGCCAAACCCTCGCTTAGCGCAGCGAAGAAGAAGAAATAATGAAAATGGAAAGTATGGAGTGACAAGTCTATGAGTCAAAATCCTAACGATCCAAATAATCAGAAGAAAAGTAACCCTTTAAAAGATGCAACATCTCACTTTATTAAGAAAAAGGGGATGCAGGCAAGCGGGAAAATGGCAAAAATGGCAGGGAAAGCAGGAAGAGCGGCAGCGAAAGCTGCTGCCAAACTGCTAAGAGCTGGTATAGTAAAAATTGTCGGAGCTATCGTGGGAGCAGTAGGATTACCTGTTGCTCTCATTATGGCTCTTATTATTACTGTATGTGTTATTCTGGCATCTTTTGTACCATTTACCGATGATGAAAGTAAAACAGAAGAACAAGTGAAAAAGTATATGGAAATTTCAATGGCGTTAAACGTAGACTGGAAAGAGGTCGTCGCTTTTGACATGGCGCGGTATGATAATGATTTGACTGGAAAAGATCCTCACGATGCTATATCATATTTCTTGGATATCCAATATGAAGAATATACGGAAAAAGAGGTATGTGAGGCAGGGCCGAATGGTCCTTGTGAAAAAAAGAAAAAGGAGATGCAAAAAACCAAATCTGAAAGTTATTCCGGACCAGATGTAAAAAAGATATTGGGAGATACAGATTTTAAGAAAAAAATAGATGAAATTAATGCAAGCGGAAGTAAAAAGGTAACAGTATCTTCTCATGGTTTAGAGAAAGCGATGGAACTTGCAAAATTTAGTGAGAGCCAAAAAGATCGTGCTCGTGAGATATTAGCCGCAGGGATGTTAGAAGGGCTATATGGTCATCTTGCTCCTACTACTGGTGGATTTATTGGTGGTATGTGTGTAGGTAATGTGAGTCCTGGTGGAGAGCCTGTTAACCTTAATGCAAAAGTTACAGGATACCTTCCTAAAATTAAAGAAATGGCAGAAAAACATGGTGTTGCTCAATATGTTGGTATTTTGGCTGCCCAAATGATGCAGGAATCAGGTGGATCAGGAAATGACCCGATGCAGGCTTCAGAGGGGCATTATGGAGACATGAGCCCATCTTGTATAGGTGTAAAGGGGAATGCACGTGTAGGATGTATTAAAGATCCCAACATTTCTATTGAAGCAGGCGTACAAGAATTTAAAGATGTGTTAGCAAAGGCGAATGGAGATATAGCCCTAGCCTTACAATCTTATAATTTCGGGTCAGGATTCATTAGCTATGCATTAGCGAAGGGTGGTTATTCAGAAGAAACAGCCATTGAGTTCTCAAGAAGTAAGAATCATTTAAACCCAGCTGGTTGCTCCGATCCAAATAACTTCAGGACAAAGGTTAACGCGTGCTACGGGGATTACACGTACGTTTCTAAAGTTTTAAAGTATTACAAAGATTTAGGTTGTGTGGCAGATGCATCTGGCGAATGGATTTCTGATAAAGGTTGGAAATGGCCAACGAAAAGTGGTCGTATTACAGATACATTTGATGCAGTTCGTAAGGGAATACAACATAATGCTGTAGATATTGGGGCTATGACCACCGGAAAAGCTGGAGACCCAGTATGGTCGATGGAAGTAGGTATTGTAACAGCCCAAACAGGAAATGTAAATGGTGGTGGTCTAGGTGTTTATGTAGACCATGGAAATGGTATTGTATCCCGTTACTTACACTTAAGTAAAATATTAGTTGCACCAGGAACCATGGTAACAAAAGGACAAATAATCGGGGAGATGGGCGGTTCTAATTATAGTAAAAAAACTGGTTTACTTAATATGAATGGATATGCTGTCCATTTAGATTTCCAAATTCGTATTAACGACCAACCAACGGATCCAATGAAATTCTTTAAGAAAAATGATGATCCAGGTCTATCATCTGGTGGTGCTCCTACAATGACAAATGCTAAACGACAAAAGGTATTGGAAGAAGCAAAAAAATGGGTTGGACAAGGGAAAGTGAGCTATGTATCCGGTGCTAGAAATCCAGCTGCAGGTAGTGCAGATTGTTCTGGATTCACACAATATGTGTTTAAAACCAGTATAGGTGTTCAGCTAGGAGATTGGACAGGTGCTCAAATTGGACAAGGAAAACAGGTGCCAGATATCGGTCGTGCACAACCAGGAGATTTAATTTTCTATGAAAATCCTAACCATGTATCTATTTATTTAGGGAATCAGAAAATGATTCATATTGGTGATAATAAGGGTGTACAAATTACAGGTCTAAACTATACGGCAAGAGGACAACATATGTCGCAAATCCGTAATGTAATAGACTGATAAGGGACGAGAGTAGATGAAGAAAATAATCAACATTTTATCCAATATGCCTCGTAAGTACTTGGTCATATTAGGGATTATCGTACTAGTGGCAGGTGTTGCTGCTTATAATACTATTCATGATTATATGATGAAATCACAAGTGCAAGAGGAAGAACAAGTAAATCAAGATGAAATCGAGATATTAGGAGATAAACCAAAGGGGTTTGATACAAAAGAAGAAGAATATATTGCGAAAACAAAAACAGTTGAGGATTTACTACGAAAAATTTCTAATGGTAGTTATGATGTACCGTATTTATTTACAAATGCTGGATTTGGTATTGAGCCAATGAAAATGACAAGTAATGAACGTATGCTTGCTACAGAAGCTGTTCAAAGATATTTCCTAAATGGGGATAAGTTTTACAATGCACGTATTACCAAAATTGACCGTGGGAAAAAAGTAGATACATTTCATATAGAGGTTTTAATACAACAGGTAAACTTCTTGGAACCACGACAATTTAAAATTCAGGTAAATCAGTATGCACAAATTGTAACACCAATTGAACAAATACCACATGGACAAGAAGAAGTACCTGTGGATTAACTGAAAGATAAGGGTTGTGAATAAAAATCACAACCCTTATTAAAAAATATAAAGAGCACCTAAAAATATTGAATATTCACAATTTTCTGATATAATAAAGTTATGGTTAAATGGAATTTATATATATTAGTGAAATGGTATAGATGCGGAGGTAAAAAGAATGAGATTATTATTTGGAACAGCAGCAAACTATTTTGCAGGATATTCATCTGGAAGAGGTTCGGGATTTTTAGGGACATTATTTGGATGGGCTTTATTAATAGGTAGTGGATACCTGTTGATCACAAATTGGGATAGTATCACAGTTTGGATGCACAGTTTAGATATTGTAACAGGATTAGATGGTTATGAAGACATGAGCAATGGATTTATATTCATCTGCTTGCTTGTAAGTGGTTTTATTTTCATGCTATTGTTACCAGTCTTCGCAATTGTATTAATAGTGGGTGTGGTATTCCTGAATATTGTCATCTGTACAATTGTATTATTAGTATCACCAAGTACATATAAAAAAAATAAAGATGTGGAGAGTGAATGGAAATGAGTACAATTCTAGTTTTAGGTGGTTCAAATGGTAGAACATTAGAGAAGTTAGCGAAAAAAAGAGATTGTCAGGTAATTTTTCACGATGGAAAAAATCATGGTGGTGTAAAGAAAACCTTTCGTAGTGTTATAAAAAAATGTGATGTTATTGTAGTGCAGAAAGGTGCATGTGGTCATGTGTCTATTGATGTAGCAAAAGAATACGCAAAGAAGTATGATGTCCCACTTTTATTTAATCAGGGTTTTGGAGGAACAGGTGCGTTAGAGATTGGGTTAAAGTATTTGCAGGCTGCATGAGGTTTGATACATATGAATGGAATTATAATTGCTAAATTGATATATATATAATTTAAAGTATGATAGGAGAAAGGGACATATTTAATAATTTCCAAGTGTTATTGTAATGAGCAATATCGAAAAGATAAAGAAAGTGGAGGATGTAAATAAGAATATGAATAGTGATACTAGATATAAATCGGGTTTCATCATTTTGATTTATTTTATAATGACACAATTTGTGGGTATAATAGGTGTACAATTGCTAGCGAAGACAGGCTGGTATGATATTCAAGGAAACCAACAGCAAGCAATCCAACAACTTCTAGTGCATTGGGAACTAATTGGATTTTCACTTACGTTAATAATCATTTTTCTTATATATAGTAAAGAATTAATAAGTGATCCAAAGTTATCGACTAAATTATCAAGAAATTCATTCGTATGGATTTTAGTTGGGATTATATTAGTATTTGTTGCGCAGATGGTTGGTAGTTTGCTAGATAAGAGTTTATTTCAGTTAACTACACAATCAGCAAATACGTCTAGTACAGTTTCTGCTGCAGCAATATCCCCTGTGGCACTTATTTCAATTGTTCTTCTTGCACCTTTAGTAGAAGAGTTTGTTTTTCGTTATGCGGCCATAAATATCTTAACTCGAAGGTTTAAACAAACCTGGGGTATACTAATAAGCTCATTTTTCTTTTCTATTATACATTTTGACTTTCCATTTATATTTGGATATTTTCTAATTGGACTTGTACTTGCTGTAGTATATGTGCGTACTAATAGGTTACTAGTATCATTTTTTGTTCATGCTAGTATGAACTTTATTATTGTTATGCTTCAGATTTCTTGATGAAATGGAAGACAAAATCGCGCAATTTTTCATTGACATCTATAACGAATAAAAAACTATCTTAAAGATTTATCAACTAATGAATATATGATTACAAATATCTTTAAGTCAGAAGGTGTTGAGAAAAATTCAATTTGCAAAGAACGAAAAAATTTGACTTTTAATTTTGGATAAAGCACAAAGTATAACTATCACAGTGTAGATACACCAAACAGCCAGGGAACAAAAGTAAATGAAGCTCAAATGAATAAAGTATTAAGCAAAAGTGGAATGTAAAAAACAACTTGGAGGGAATACATATGTCAGCATTTTTAAATTTAATTGCTTTAATATCATTAATTACTTCAATCGTATTTTTCGTGAAAGGGTTCAAGAATAAACCGAAATTCAAGAAAGCCACTTTATTCTTTTGTGCAACATGGGTTTTATGGTTCGTATCAGCTATGATTGACCCGGAACCAACAAAGGTAAATGGAAAGCAAGAAGCTAAGGCAGTAGATAAACAGGAAGCAAAGCAAGAAATAGAAACTAAAAAAGAAGAAAAGGTGAAACAGGAAGAGGCCAAGAAACAGCAAGAAGCAGAAGAAAAGGTGAAACAGGAAGAAGCTAAGAAACAGCAAGAAGCAGAAGAAAAGATGAAACAGGAAGAAGTTAAGAAACAGCAAGAAGCAGAAGAAAAGATAAAACAGGAAGAAGTTAAGAAACAGCAAGAAGCAGAAGAAAAGATAAAACAGGAAGAAGTTAAGAAACAGCAAGAAGCAGAAGAAAAGAAAGATAGCGGGTTAAATGAAGTGCAAGCACAAGAAAAAGCAGAACAATTGAAGCTGGCGCAAGGTCAGGGTGCGCGTAATAAAGATGTCAAGTTATCACAATTAGGGGTTCAAACAATAAAAGATGGAATCAAATATACGACACCAGCGCAAGATATTCACATTGAAGCGAAAGATAGTTTAACAAGAATTGTTGCCATTATGCCAGTCGGAACAACGAAAGAAAAAGCAAAAGAAGTTGGCGATTCATTGGCACGACAAGTAGCAAGTTTTGGAACGATGGGATTATATGTTGATTTACGCTCACCTAGCAAAGACTATTTAGGCGAATATTGGGAGAATTTTAGCGGTGATATTGGTATCTTTGACAGTAACGAAAAACAGTTAGCACGTGGATACATTAATAAATTGAATCCAACTAAAATAAAATGGTAACTTTGACAGAAAACGAGTTATTTTTTTGGGGGGATTAGTTGTATTTGTAGTTTGCTGGCGATACTCCAAATTACAAATACCTGATGAGTATAAACGTTTCTATAAATCTACTAGTGTATGTTTGTATCTATAATAGGGGTACCGCCACATCGCTATCAAGCTAATAAAAAGAAATGCTCCCTAAAAAACGAAACTCAGGAAGAAGCAAAGGCAGTTGTAAACGACATTATTACTGATCCTAACGGAAAAACACTCTTAACTGTTGCTATGGCATTGGTAATAGGAGGGATATTTATGGTTGGTAGTATTGTAAATTATGACTATGAACCACCTGTAAATCCAAATATACGAAACGATCATTCTTTCTCATTATGTTCACTGGTAGCCTTTTTAGAGAAGCTAGATGTGTTTATAATAAAACTAATGAATTGGATAATATGTAGCCTATAAAAAATCCTTGCCATTTCCATAAGATGGCCAGGATTTTTTATGTACAAAGGAAAAGACACCCTAAGGTGCCTTTCTCCGACTAGAATCACTTTAATTTTAATAACATCATTTTACAACGACAAATATATCTTTAATCTTTTATATGATATTTTATCATTTTTTTAGTTAATTGCATGTAACTGGTGAAAAATAAGTTATTTTTTGTAAATCCCTTTTCTCCATATCCATTCAATAGGACCGTAGCGGAAATATTTACTCCAAATTTTGCTTAATATAATTTGCACAAAGATAATTAAAATCCCGAAGATACATAGTTGCCAGTAATATACCTGTGAGACATCTTTGAAGTACAACGAAAGAATGACAAGGGTTAGTATACTTTGGCTAATGTAATTCGTTAAAGCATACTTGCCTACGTTCATAAAGGGTTGCAGCCACTCTATATATTTTTTATTCTCACAAACCCTAAGTAGAGTACAAATATAGAATATAGCTAGCATTTTCCCTCCAAATAAAATCCATAGTTTTATATCCTGAGAGTAATAGACATCCGTATTTATAAAATAGTAGATAATAGGACAAGAGAGAAGGCATGAAATGCATAACGAACTCCACTGGATAAATCTAATTTCCTTTATTAATTCCGGTACCTTTTTAAAAATATCTTTCTTACCAGCCCATAAACCAATTAAAAATAAGCCTATATATTCCGGAATTCCTATTAGTAATTGTTGAAATTCCTCGGTCATTAAAAAGAACAGACGAGCTCTTACTTGATGTGAATAATGTGTAAAAAGATTTACAGTGTGATTGGTAGTGTTGCCTGTAAACATATATTGATAGTAACTTGGTACTACGGAAATAGAAGAACTTGCTTGTATAAATAAAATAGCATGTAGTGTATAGCTAACAAGTAGAGAGATGCAGCCAACTATAAAAATAAGCTTTGTAGATCGCTTATAAAAGAACAATAGGATAAAACCAGCTAAGGCATATGCGTGTAGAATATCTCCATACCATAGAAAGATAAAGTGGAGTAAACCAAAGAGTAGCAAAATGCACAATCTACGGCTAAACAGTTTATACATAGAATAGCCTTTTTCTTCCGCGTTTTTTATAAAGATATAAAATCCTACTCCAAATAAGAATGCAAAAATAGTATAGAATTTTGCTTGTATAAACAAATCTATTAAAAAACGAATCAATTTATCTGTACCAGAGTAACCGGCTTGATTAAAGGGATCTAGTCCCGTCATAGTAGGTAGATTAGCAAATAGGATACAAATTATGGATATTCCCCTTGTTATGTCTAAAGAATGAATACGAGCGTTTTGTTGCATGTAAATTCCCCTTTCTTACAAAGAAAAACGAGCACTATATTAAGTAGCGCTCGAATTACGTCTCGCAAAAAATCCGTCATATGTGGCAGCTGACACTGCACCTTCTAGGCGTTCAATTTCTTCGCCTCTGTTATAAGCTACAACAACTGGAGTGCCAGGAATGTTGAACTCTTGAAAGGCACTTTGATTTTCTGGTGTAGAAATATCAATACGATAGATGGTTCTATCATGCTTTTTTGACATACTATTGATATCTGGTGCAGCCTTTTTACAATAATGGCAGGTTGGTTGATAGTAATACGTAATAAACTCTTCATGGGATTGTATTTTTTGCTTTAATTCTTCTTTTGAAATATCTTTAATATTTTTGGGTGATTCTTTTGTTTCTGCAGCTGACACCATTGTTTTGTTTGGTGTTACAGTCTCTGGGTTAACAGATTCATTTTTAGTTAAAGTAAAGATAACGATACAAGTAACGCATAACGTAGTGACAATTGCTCCAATTTTGTAGATTTTTTTCATAGTAAATTCCTCCTTAAAATAAAAAAAGGACAAACCTCGCCCGAGTTAACTGGGCGTAAGGTTTGTCCTTCACGCTACGTACAATAGAGTATAAACAATGGTAACAAATTTTCTACTTATATTTTAACATGGAATCTATATAAAATACTATATAAATATTTAGGTTAAGAAACAAAAACCAAGAAATTATTAATAATTTCACGTACCATATAATTAATAAAATACAATCCAAAAAAGAAATAAGGAATTCTATTTTATTAAATGAAAACAGAGTAGGTGGAATGATATGAAATATTGCATATTTTGCATATTGAATATTATGATATACTTTCGAGGTATGATACATATTTTCTTTAGATTGGAAAACTAAACCTTATCTACCCATTTTCAGGGGCACCGTATGGCGTTTTTTTTCTAAAGTGAGATACATTTTTTATTGTTGAATTTGTTGTGTAAAGCGGGAGATATAAATTTAGAGAATTGACATTTTAAAACATGAAGAATATAATTCATATATGAAATATATTTTTTGTCTCAGAGAAATAAAAAGATATATAGGATACTTATAAAACCCCATGCGTAGTATTTGGCATAAAAATATCATTATTTATATCTAAATTGTCTAGTATAGACTTCATTCTCTGAAGAAAGGGTGTTTTCTATGCAAACAGCGGCAAGGGAGTTATACAGTGTTATTAGAGATGTTTATCATCAATTACAGTACAACCTTGAAACAGAATTAGAACAGTACAACATTAGCACTGTGCAATTTGGAGTAATGCAAATATTATCTGAAACGGAAAAGGCTTCTATGTCGGATTTGAAGCAAAAAATTGGATGTGCTCCTAGTAATGTGACAACTATGATTCAAAGAATGAAAAGAGACGGTTTTGTAGCAACCACTAAAAATCCATCTGATCAAAGAGAAACTCTAGTCTACTTAACTGAAAAGGGAAAAGATACCAAAGATAAGGTGGCTATTCAATACAAAACATTTCTTGAAGAAAATTTTTCCTATTTTAACGAGGAAGGGTTTAGTTCTTTATTTGAAACTCTCAATGACTACAAGCAGCATTTATCACATGTTAAAAAGGGATAAACAAAAATGTAACTACTAGTTACATTTTTGTTTAAAATATATTTCATATACGAATCATTTTTAGGTAATTACTTCATATATGAAGTAATTCGGTTATTTGATTCATATATGAAACAAATTTATTGAATAAGGGGAGAGATTAACATGAATGACAGAGGAATAAAACCCATGTTGTTTATACTGGCAATTGTAGCATTTTTTATTGGAATGGATTCTTTAGTAGTATCACCATTGATTCCTGATATTGCAAAGGCAACCGTAACACCCATTGAAAAAGGAGGATGGCTCATTACCTCTTATGCTCTATTTTACGGACTAACAGCACCGTTATTTGGTCCGATTTCAGATAAAATTGGGCGAAAACAAATGATTGTAACTGGAATGTTTATTTTCTCAGTAGGTACTTTTTGTACAGGGCTGACACAAGATTTCAGTACAATTTTAGTATTCCGTGCTTTAACTGGATTATCAGGAGCAATGGTTATGCCGAGTATTTTTGCGTTAATAGGAGATAAAATCCCTTATAAAATGCGTGGAATGGCAATGGGGATGATAATGGGAGCAATGGTTGGATCCACTGTGTTAGGTGTACCAATAGGCGCATTCTTAACTTCTATTGGTAATTGGCAGTGGACATTTTATGGTATAGGAATATTAGCACTTTTAGTTACATTTATTGCACTTGGTGCATTGCCTAAAACACCAGCCACAAATCAAATACCAGTATCAGCACCAGTTGCAATGGTTTCAGCTATTAAAACAGCATTTACAAATTCATCTGTGTTTTTCGCATTATTATCTACGTTCTTGTGGACAATTGGATTACAAGGCATGTTCTCATACATAGGCGTATATTACAAAGAAAATTTTGATTACAGTGTTGAAAAAATTGGGATAGTAATTTTTCTTGCAGGTGCCGGTAGTATTATCGGTAATGTAATTGGTGGTAAATTATCTGATAAAATTGGTAAAAAATCCGTCGTATCAATCGCTGCCGTGATTGCAGCAATAGGAGTTATTAGTTTTTCACTACTTACGAATTATGCTGTGCCTGCAATTATTGTTCACGTTTTATGGAGTGCGTCTATTGGTTTAGGTCAATCATCGTTAACAGCGTTAATATCAGAGTTAAGCCCGAAAATTAGAGGAACAGTAATGGCACTGAATAGTTCTGCAATGTATATTGGGATGATGTTTGCATCAGCAGGTGCTTCATGGTTGCTTGTTGATGGAAAAACATTTTTAGCAATCGGGATATTATGTGCAATTGCTAGCTTTCTAGTCTTACCAATAGTTCATTATTTGATCAAGGAAAGTCCTACTTCAGCGCTGAATGAAAAACAAGAACAAGTAAAATAGTACGAAAGAAACATACTCCACAAATCTATATTTTAGTTCTTTCATTAGGAAGAGGCTTACTATCTTTTATAATTTAAATCTCAAAGTAACAATAAAAAGGACTGAATTATGTATTTAACATTATTCAGTCCTTTTTATTGTTTAATATCTATCTTGTTGCTTTTATTTTAATAAATGTGGAGATTCATTCTGTA
The DNA here is from genome assembly GCF_903970865.1 of Bacillus sp. ME78. NCBI lineage: Bacteria > Bacillati > Bacillota > Bacilli > Caryophanales > Bacillaceae > Bacillus > Bacillus sp. ME78. The sequence goes on along the minus strand of NZ_CAJCKK010000022.1, from coordinate 22,536 downwards.
TTCTTTTCTTCGAAGAGTCTATTGTACTAATATTGTGTTTTAATTCCTGGTTGTTTTTATGTTTAATTAGAGAACAAACACTTACAAATGCGACAAAAGACAGACTCACAAGAGAATTAATTCGATTAGATGGATCTATTAAGAACATAATAAATGTACCGGACAAACATAAACAAGTAAAGATTGTAATGTAAGGAAATAGCCAAAGCTTAAAGGCCGGTTCTATTTTATAGCTTTTTCTTAATTTTACTTGCGCCAAACATATACTCATCCACAATAGTAGAATTGTAACACCAGGTACGCTCATTAAATAACTAATTACTTTATCTGGTGTGATGTATGCAAGCAATGAACCTATAAATAAGCAAAGCCCACATGTAATAACGGCATAAAATGGGATCCCATTTTTATTTAATTTACTTAATGTCTTTGGGGCCTCATTGTCTTGGGCGAGTGAGAAAAGTAATCTGGAAGTCGCATATAACCCAGAATTCGCTGCAGAAACTACTGCTGTTAATAGAACAAAATTCATTATGTGAGCGGCGCTATTAAGTCCTAGTAAAGAGAAAAAATGCACAAAAGGACTTCCATGACCAGCTATCTGATTCCATGGAATTAACGCGCAAATAATGATAATTGGAAGTGCATAAAAAAGTACGATCCTAAAAATAAGCCCCTTTATTACTCCTGGTAATACACTTCGAACATCTTTCATTTCGGTAAGTGTTACACCAATTAATTCAGAACCACCATAGGAAAATATAACGATTAGAAGAGCAGAGAAAACACTATTAAGCCCTTTTGGGAAAATCCCTCCGTTATTTGTTAAGTTCATAACAGAAGTGGAAGAATCATTTGAAAAGATTCCAAATATGAAGCAACTACCCAATATAATAAAGATAATTAAGGTAATAATTTTTATACTCGCAAAACCAAACTCTATCTCCCCGAAATACTTAACGTTAATAAGGTTAATTCCAATCAGTATACAGGCTACCAATAAGCTTAGAGCCCATAGTGGTATAGTAGTAAACCAAAAACGTAAAAAGCTGCCGGCAGCTAAAACTTCAACGATTGTAACTAGTGTCCAATTGATCCAGTATAACCAACTTACAATAAATGAAATTCGATTCCCAAATGCCATTCTAATTAATGAATGCATACTAACATTTGGGAATGCTGTAGCCATCTCCGCTAAAGCGCCCATTACAACTAATAAAAGTAATCCGGCTAAAATATATGTGAATATGACAGCTGGACCGGCCAATGAAATTGTATCAGAACTTCCCATAAAAATTCCGGTTCCAATTGTCCCTCCAATGGCTATCAAATGAATATGCCTTGCTTTTAATGAACGTTCTAATGATTGTTTTGTCACAAATAAAACTCCGTTTCTACTATCAAATTAGGGATTTTAACCATGATGTAAAAAGAGTTCTATGGATAGTCATATTGAATTAATTAAAAGAGTGAATTAACAAATTTCTTATGTCAGAATACCATTTTTTTCTTGAAAAAGGAAGTATCTTGAAGTATATTATTTTTTAGATAGTCTTTAAACTTCGAAATTTCGAAATATTAAAATGTTATTATTTACAAAGAAGAATTCGTGTGTTATAACTTTTTTAGGGAGTTTTAACCAAAAGAGTAAAATTAAGTTAACTTATTATCCAGGTAAATTAGCTTAATGGTCTTATTTTACAGAGATATTTCATATATGAACTTCATATATGAAGTTCATGTGTGAAATATATTAAAAGAGTAAATTTAACGATTTTATCTTAGTGTAGCTGGATCGAAAGGGGCAGATAATGGAAATATTAGAGGTGGATCATTGTATTATTGGTGGAAGCCCAGTTGGTTTAACTCTAGCATTATTACTTGGTAAACAAGGGAAAAGAGTAGCTGTTTTAGAGCGTAATCAAGATTTCAGCACTATCAAAGGTGGAGTAGTAATACAACCTAAAACATTGGAATTGTTTGAACATATGGGGATTCTTAACAAACTTGAAAATGTATCTGAAAAAATTTTAGGTGTAGTGGAATACAGTGGTCAGAAAACCCTTTTTGATGCAATGTATTCTTCTAATGCGAACTTAAAACACCCGTTTGCATTAGGAATATCTAATGCGAATTTACAAGAATCTCTCTTATCCTTAGTAGCATTAGAAAAGAATATTGTTTTATATCCAAATGCATCTATTCAAAATTTACGTGAAATGGCTACGAATAAATATGAGGTAGTTGCCGATTTTTCTGGAGAATTAAAGGTGATTAAACCAGATCTGATTTTTGCTTGTGATGGCAAATTTTCTAAAACAAGAGAAATGGCCGGAATTCAGGCGGAAATTGAAGAATTTGATCAAGTAAGTGTGATAATGAAAATTAAAAGACCTACTAATTGGTCAGCAAAAATAAGATTATATCATGGGAAGAATAGGTTATTTGCTATTCCTCTTAAGGATAACTATCTTTACCTAATTTACCTAATAAGCAAAAAGGAACTCGATGTTTTAAAAGGATTATCTATGAATGCATTAATAAATGAATTAATTAATCTTGAACCTGAATTAAAAGAATGTTTAGCCACTATAAAAACTTGGGATAGCGTATTGAGTATACCGTTCTATTCCGCCAAACCAGAAAAATGGAGTAATAGAAATGTAGTTCTGGTAGGTGATAGTGCACATGCAGTACATGTATACGGAGGACAAGGAATGAATATGGCTTTGCTAGATTGTACCCTTTTAGCCCGTTTATGTGAAGAGGCACAAGATTGTGGTTTAGTCGGTAAACATTTTGAAGAAATTCGAAAACCCTTTACCACTGAATTTCAGGATAAGCAGCAATTATATTTAGATAATAGCAATGGGGATGACTTAAATAAAAGTATTTATGCCGATAATTTTAGTTCATTAGTTATAGGCCAAAGTTTAGAAATACCTATTGTAATTAATAGATAATATAAAAATACTTATTAATGGAGGAATTTACAATGCTTTCAACACAAACACAAACAAGAACACTGGATGGTAATACTGTAACAATTGAAGATGTAGTTGCAGTGGCTAGGGAACAAGAGAATACATATTTGTCTAATCAAGCTGAAAAGAAAATGGCTGCTTCCAACGAATTAAAGGAAACATTGATTTCAACAAAACAGCCTATATATGGGGTTACCACTGGATTTGGTGATAGCTGTAAACGTCAAATTTCTCCTGAAAAAACTATTGAATTACAAAGGAATATGGTGCACTTTCAATTAAATGGGGTTGGACCTATTACTAATGAAGAAACAACTAGAGCAACCATGCTTGTACGTGCGAATTGCTTAGCAAAAGGGAATTCAGGTATAAGACCGGTTGTTGTAAAACAATTAATCGAGTATATAAATCGCGGAATATTACCACTCATCCCAGAACGTGGTTCACTAGGAGCTAGTGGAGATTTAGTGCCATTAAGTTATATAGCTTCAGCATTAATAGGGGAAGGTGATGTTCTTTACAAAGGGAAAGTAAGGGATGTAAAAGAGGTACTGCAAGAAGAGGGATTAGAACCCGTTATTCTTGAAGCAAAAGAAGGATTAGCGCTAATTAATGGTACTTCATTCATGTCCGGATTTGCAACATTAGCTATTTCAGATGCTGAAGAATTAGCGTTTGTTGCAGACTTATGTACTGCAATGGCTTCTGAGGCTCTTTTAGGAAATCGGGCTCATTTTAATAAATTTATTTTTGAGGAAAAGCCACATCTAGGTTCATTGAAAAGTGGAGGGAATATTTCCTCATTTTTATCTGATTCAAAGCTTTCCCGAGACTACTCACAGATTTTAAGTGCTAATGACTCAATTGCTGAAAATGGATATTTAGAATTAGATGTCCCAATTCAAGATAGATATTCAATTCGATGTGCTCCCCATATTACAGGTGTTCTTTATGATACTTTAGAATGGGCTAAAAAATGGGTTGAAATAGAAATTAATTCTTCTAATGACAACCCACTATTTGATATTGAAACAAGTAATGTACTTAATGGTGGTAATTTCTATGGTGGTCATATCGCTCAAGCAATGGATTCTTTGAAAGTAGCTGTGGCTAATATTGCTGATTTACTAGATCGTCAATTTGAGCTAATTGTCGATGAAAAATTTAATAATGGATTAACTCCAAATCTAATTCAAGTAGTCTCTAAAGACGATTATGAAGCAGGTTTAAATCATGGATTTAAAGGAATGCAATTAGTTATTTCATCTATTACAGCAGAAGCGTTAAAACAATCAAATCCATCTAGTGTATTTTCTCGATCAACTGAAGCTCATAACCAAGATAAAGTAAGTATGGGTACTATGGCTGCAAGAGATGCACGAACTATTGTAGAAATTGTTCAAAATGTAGCTGCAATCCATTTATTAGCACTGTGCCAAGCAGCAGACTTACGTGGAGTAGATAAATTGAGCTCTACTACGCGTAAAGTATACGATTTAATTCGAAAAGATATTCCATTCGTTGAAAAAGATCGTCGTATGGATACAGATATTCAACACGTTGTCTCACTAATTCGTCAACGAGTATTCAGTAAAAATATTTAATTGAGTGAAAATCAAATAAAGATGTGGTATTCAGTACCTCATCTTTATTAAATTAAAAAAGAGGAGCCATAAAAAATGCTACATGTTACTGATGAATTAACAGATGTTCGGTTAACTGTTGAAAATCGTATAAAAGAAATTATTGAGGATACTGGGAAAACTATTGAATTTTGGGATCAGGAAACTCTAGAAAGTTTCACATTAGAATCTTTAAAATTAACAGTAAAACAAGCTGCTAAATCTAACTTTTATCAAGACCGTTTTGAGAATAGTAATATTGATATACAATCATTTGCCGATTTTGAAAAGCTACCATTTACATATCCTTTTGAAATTAAGAATAGATTATCAGATATTCTAGCAATTGGTATGGACGAGGTGCAACAAATTAATATGAGTTCTGGGACGACTGGAGGTCCTACAACTTATATTGCATATTCATTATCTGATCTAAATGGTGATGGTGCTTACTATGCTCCAGGTGGATTATTTAAATTTGAAACTAATGAATTGGTATTTATAGCATTACCTTATGAAATGGCAACTGTAGGTACCGGATTACATAGAGATGTACGTAGACAAGGTGCTGCCATTCTTCCTGCTGGTAAAGGTGGTCCTTATAGTTCACAGGAACGTTTAATCCAAGCGATTCATGATATTAGACCAACAACTTTGTTTAGTACACCAAGTTATTCCTATCATTTATCAGAAGTTTATAAAGAAACTTATCCAAATGATATTATAAGCATTAAAAAGGTTGTTATCGGTGGAGAAGGTGCTTCTCAAGGAATGCGGGAGTTAATAGCAAAGTCTTGGGGAGCAGAGGTTAAACAATTTTATGGTAGCACCGAAATTGGTTGTGTAGGGTATACATGTGAACAAGGGCATTATCATTTAACAGCTGGAAATGCTTATTTAGAAGTAATTGATGATAATGGAGAAAGAGTTCCAAATGGGACAACAGGGAAAGTGGTTTTAAGTACATTAGGGAAAGTTGCTACACCACTTATGCGTTATGAAACAGGTGATATTGGTTTGATTGAAACAACACCTTGCGAATGCGGGAGAACATTACCACGAATTCAAATATATGGCCGATCAGGTGACCAAATAGTAAATCCTAAAAATGGACAATATATTTCTCCATATGCTTTTGAAAATATACTATTAAGTGTTATACCAAATTCAAAACCATGGTACCATGTGGCAGTTAGAGAGAATGGTGTTTATTTTGTAGCGGAAAGACCTGATATTTCGGATGGAGAATTACAATCCTCTGAAAAGCAATTCAAAGAAATTATAAGTAAGAGATTTTCTTTTGAATTTGATGGGATTGAATGGGCAGCTGTAGGTTCGTTAGATCGCCCAAACACTAAAGTTAGAAGAATTAAGAACGAAATTTAGTTTTAGGGACAATTCAAAACATTAACTTGATGTTCATCTGGTACCGCTAGCATTTGTTTAGCGTTATAGGAAGTTAATTTTTAATAAAAAAGCAAACTCCTCCCCGAACGGAGAGGAGTTTGCTTTTTTCAACAATGTAAAAACAATTAAAATGCTTGTTTGTTATACTCCTTAATGTATCTGAACAATAAGGTTGTCCCTACTATATTAGACACAATGCTGACTCCTAACATTACAGCCCATGCAACATTCTGAACGCTCATTGTCAAAGTTAACATGAGGAAGCACATGCCAACCGCAACAAACAAGAAACCTAAAAGTTTATTCATTATTGTACACCTCCCTTTTATATTTTGATATTATAATTAAGTGATATATCACGTGATTTTTGGTGCATATGGTATTCATGTTAAGTTAACATAATGTCTTATTATCAGTAGTCAATAATGAATAGAATTTTCTTTATGGGGAATTTTTACTCTTTAGGTTAATGGTGATGAGGGTCTCGAAATCTTAGCTTGATAGCGATGTATGGTGACCCCTGAGATGGAAAAAAAAACATATCTGAAATATGGATAACCTTCTTCGCATGTCGAATAATAAAAAAGGACTTTAATAGACGTTAAATGTTCTTATATACACTACATGATAAAGGAGGATTTGGATTGATAACAACACAACATCAACATCGTAAACTCTTTTCGGAAATCAAAGTAGATACAGAAAAAATCGGCCATGAGTTAGAAGCGCTTATTGCTAGCACTAGCCCTGCTGAGAGAGAAGAAGATAGAGTAGTAATGGACGATACCAATATTCAAATTGTTCGTAAAAATCAGAAAAATCTGGACGATAGTGAAATTGAGGCATTTAAGAATGCAGTTAATAAGTTGATTCAAGATGGGACTTATAAAAATTTAACCGAAATCCATGCCGATATGTCCCACAATCAGCATGGTTCCATGGGTGCAAAGGGAGCCTTAAGATTTTTATCATGGCATAGACGCTTTCTATTAGAATTTGAAAAAGAGTTACAAAAAGCCGACCGTTCATTACGTCCACAAGCGACTACACTCATTACTATCCCGTATTGGCGATGGGTGGATGATTTTCCATCTTGGTTAGAAGGTTTTCTACCTGCAACTGATCCAGAAAGTGGTAATCCAGTACCTCCTCGTACATATAAGAATGCTGATTCAAGCCTAAAACCTACTTCTAGTGATGTCGACTACATCATTAATGGCTTTGATCATCAGCTGTCTGGATTTACGGTTAACAAGTATACAAAATTCACGTATGGGTTAGAAGGAAATGGAGTAAGATCAGATGGCACAGAACTTCCTGCCCATAACCAGGTGCATCAGTGGATCGGGGGGATCATGGATGACCTCAGTTATTCCCCTACTGATCCAATGTTTTGGTTACATCATGCTGAGGTTGATCGTTTATGGCATATTTGGCAAAACAATAATCCTGGTCTTAACCCACCATTAACGGGGGTAAATAAGATAATGGATCCATGGCAAGAAGACTCAGACCAACTTGCTTCAATAACAGTTCTAGGCTATAAATACGAAAGTGATATCCAATAAAAAATCCTGACATTAACAGCAACTTCAAATGTTATCATGGTTGATCCAGCTGCAGACCAAAGTGTAGGACACACGATTATCAAATGGAAAAAGATTTTTTTCAACCTCTCTACCTTGACTGGTGGAGGGTTTTTTTACATAAAGATAAATTTATTAAGTTTGGGAGAAGTCTTCGAATGTATGTCATTAATTCAAATTCCATATTTTATCCATAATTTTTATAGAACAAGAGATGTACAATTATTATCATCTTTTGTCGAATTTCTCAAATGTAAAGGCATTAAATAACCTTGCTTGCATAAAACTTATGCTATCTACTTCTTTAGAACACCTTAAGGCGTTATTGTTTGCCTTTATGGCAACGAATGATGCTGTTGGGGCTCGTTGTAAGACAAATACGTTTACATGTCTTCAGTGTAAAACCCTTATCAAAATAAGGTTTTTTACTCCTAAGTTTAGATAATTAGAAAAAAACACGCTAAAAAAATACAATAAGCTGCCCATATGGACAGCTTATTTACATAATTACCGTTCTCGGAAGTTGTTTGATTTGTTTTTTTACCATTTTAAATCTAATAAAAGCTGAATTACTTGAAATACCATTTGAAAGCATTTGTGTATAAGATTTTATCAGTAGCTTGTTCATCAAATAGTTGTTGAATTAATTCAATATCTGTATACTCAAAAGATCTTTTTGCTCTTGTAGATGGTAAATCTGTTCCAAACATAAGAGCATCTGGATTAATTTCATAAATCGTTTTTAAGGCACTTTTAACATTCAAATCTACACGACCAAAACCAGTAGCTTTCACATGTACCCCTTTATCAACTAGCTTTAATAAATGTGGTAGTCCTTCTTCAGATAACCCTAAATGGTCGATTGATATTGCTGGTAATTTTTCAATAGTTGATGCAATTTCGGGCAACTCTTTGGCATCAATATAAAGCTCACTATGCCACCCTACTAGATTATGAACTCTTCTAGCAAAGTAATCCAACTTTGATAAATCTTCTGAACCGCCTCTTTTAATATTAAAGCGTAATGCTTTTACCCCATTTTCATTTAAATTTAGTATTTCTTTGTCAGTCACTGTAAAAGGTAATTGTGTTACACCACAAAATGTTGAACCCACTTGTTTAAGTGCCTTTAATAAATATTCTTGGTTAAATCCTTGGAATGACCCTGATACAATAGCTCCACCTAATACATTTAAATCAGAAGTTGTATTTTGATAATCTTCTACAACATAACTGGGGGGCAAATATCCTTGGTTTTCGATAATTGGAAAGTTAAAATCGATAATATGAAAATGCGCATCAAAAATTCTCATTATAATTCCCCTTTTTTCTTTAACATATCAAAGAGGATATATAAAATAAATTATGGATTTTCAATGTAAATTCATAACTATATCTTATGGAATTTAACTGCCCTGTTAAATAGTCTATACATTCAAGGTTAACATAACGCATCATTATAAGAACTGAATAAGGATCTTCAAATTGAAAGATTCCTATCTTTTCTACCTAGATGTAAAGGGGGTATGTGTAATCATCAGCTGTGGCTATAAAATTTCTCATTTCATAAAATGCTCCACCGGATTCGTCCCAACATCGAGAGAATACCTCATTAGGGAGGGAAGTGATCATATCTCCTTTCCATACATACTGAGCATTATTTGTGCTACGGGCGAAGAAGAAAAATTTTTTATTTTTCGCTTTTTCGCCAAACACGGTTACTTGTCCTCTAGGTGGAATTTGCCACCAACCTTTTTTTCTCCATTGGCTACCAGTACAGCTTCTGTCATAGAAGGCGATGGCTACCTCCAAGGTTAAACTAGTATCGTTTCTAAATGTAAGTGGCATTGCTGTTACTCCTTTCCCTTGTATAGTAATGTGTCACAGAGTCATGGATAGGAGAATATGCATAATTTAAATTTTGCTCATTAGTATCTTTACCATAGGTATAATTTGAAGGTACTGATTCTGAAATAACTCGGTTTGCTACTCGATTTAAGTCATAAGTAGGTAGCATATACCAAGGGTCTGTTTTATATTGCTGATATGGATGGTTATATTCATAATGTAAATCCAGATTAGGTTTCAATAAAGGTATATAATATGGATGACACAAAGACAAACACTCCTTATTATAATTGTATTTTTCTGGATATTATATTCAAATGTGTGATTTTCAGGTGATTGTCTATATATAATTGGGTGATTGTCTATATAATAGGATTCGTTTTGATGGTGTTAGATTTTTTGGTTTCAAAAATACAACTTAATAATATTTGAAATGTGTCAGTACAATTGTATATGTTTTGAAATATATATTTTAAAAGTAATTCAAAATCTTTATTTATCAGGATTTTTCATGTTATGTTTTTCTTATTACCCTTTTTTGAGGGGATGAGTAAAAACACTCTAAATATAAAATGCTAATTGAAGGAGGAATATTTATGAATTCAAATTCATATGAATCTCAACCAATTAAAGCATTGGAACTACTTTCTGCTATAACTATAGGTAATGCAACTATTGATGATTTAATTATTGAACTTAGAAATAAGAAATTGAATTTTCAGTATCCTGAATTACAGAAAAAAATTCGCCAGAAATTGTTTCACAAATTGTTCAAAGAGTTCCACAGATACCATTTTTTAAATGGAAAAATATACAATCCAGAAGATATTACATATTTTAACGGACAAGAGTTACATTTTGTTTTATCTACATCTGGTGATTATATGTTAGCTGTTGATAATCGGAGATTGTTTAAAATTTGGTTAAGGTTAGCTTTTAATGAAATTTTCGGATGTAATAATTCACCATATGAATTAACAGAATTGAGACCTTTTCTTTTTCCTGATATGTTGGATCCTCTTACGTTTACACCTAAGACCTATTTTTATGAACATATAGACTATAATGGGGATTATCTTTCTTTAAGTCCAAACCGTGGATATAAAAATTTAACAAATGTGAGAATGAGTATTTTTGAGGATTGGAATGATAAAATTTCATCATTTCAAATGAATAACACTAGAGTTACTACATTATATGAACATATTAATTGGGAAGGCCAAACATTAACTATGTTTGGTAGTGTATCTAATTTACGTATATACGGATGGAATGATCGAGCTTCATCAATTGCTACTTGGTAATTTACTTATTTTCAGTTGTTTTGTTTAAAATAGGAAATTTAAATTTTGATATGATTAGAATTTTTTATGGTGATATTTAAATGAATACTTATTCATAGATAGTTGACATAACGTCCTATTATTGGTAGCAATACAAAGGAAAATACTTACTCACAGGAGGAATCTTCTTTTTTAATTTCTATATCTCTATTCATCCTTTTATACATTTCTATCCTGGCATTGGTTTTAGGGTTCTTGTTTTTTATGGAGTTAGGAAAAAATCTGCATAAAATCTTGCATAATCTTAATCCGGGGAATTCAAAAGTCCTGACGGTATCCCTCGCATAAAATCTCCTTTAAATTATGAGGATGCAGTTAGTGTAGTAATCTTATAACGTATAAAAAGACACTATAGAAAGTGTCTTTTTATACGTTGACATACTATGAAAGAAAATGTAGTGATTAATAATAATGTGTTGGATACTTCTTGATTAATTCTAGTATAACATCAATATAGATAATTTTAAATGCGATCTTACGTATATATAGATAAATTTATATTTATGTATGTCGTTCGTTATCTTCTTTTCGCTTTTATAATTTGTTATTCTGATTTGCAATAACGATAATCAGTTAGTAAATTAGAATTAATTAAAGAACATAAAAAAACTAGGGGGAATATGTTAAAATATACATTCAAGTAGCTAGAATGGTTGCACCTACTGTAGAACCAAGCTAGTCTCCGTCTTTAATTATATTTTGCAAAAGAACCAACAATAGTAATTTAGTATAATAACTTAATACTTGCTAGGATAGTAAGTACAACAATAACAAATACATTGCTCATTTTCCCTCTATATTTATCTAATACCGGTATTTTACTGATCGCATACATCGTTAAAAGTAGAGGAATAAGGTTATAACTATAAAGAGGAGATTATACATGTTAGAAACTCTTGAAATAAGAAAAAAGCAACACGAAATGAAAATACAAAAATACAAAAAAATACAAAAATACTACAACCCATTTTTGTTGGTAATCTCAATCATTTATCTTTTCTATTTTATCTACATTGATAATTCTCTCTCTGTATACCTATTACTACTTTGCGTTATCGGTTTTATTTTTTGGAGTATAGGTTTAGCAATTCATTTAAAACTCTACTACGAACTAAAAGGAAAACAAAAGATTATGAATATGGAAACAATAAACGAAATCAAAAAAAATAAATATATGAGTCCAGGAAGAAAAGAGCGTTATCTCAAAGATTATAACGCAACAAAAGGTGAACTAGAAAAGTTAATGATTTACGCTAAATTTATGTTAGAAGCTAAAGAAAGAGAACATGAAATAAAAGATGAGAATAAAAATATATAAAATATTGTTAAACAGGGAAATAAATTGATGAGATTTGAAAACAATGTCTGTTAAGAGAGGATAAGGTTTAATATTCGAACTTAGCTATCAATGTTATATAAAAAATATTTCATCGAGTAAAGCTATTAATTTTGTAGATAAAATTGTAGTATTAAATGCAGATAATATTAAGCAAAAAACATCTAATCCGTTTGTTCAGATGTTTTTTATGGCTAGAAATATGAAAATTTATAAAGAAATAAAAGGACGGGATAACATGAAATCAACAGGTGTTACAAGAAAAATAGATGAATTAGGGCGTATTGTTCTTCCAAAAGAATTAAGAAGAACATTGGGAATTGTAGAAAAAGATCCTTTAGAAATATTTGTAGAAGATGAAAAGATAATTTTACAAAAATATAAATCACATGATGCTTGTACAATAACTGGTGATATTTCAGAAAAAAATATCTCTTTAGCTAATGCTCAAATCGTTCTAAGTCCTGAGGGGGCTGAACTTTTAATTAAAGAGATCCAACAACACTTAGTAAAATAGCTAATTACATTAATGGTTTTGCTTAACCTAATGATATTATTCTTATCCACATAAAGAGAAAGACATCTTGTAGATGTCTTTTTCTTTACCATAATTCTACTACTTTTTCTTTCACCAAAAAATATATCAGCATTTTTTCATATCTAATTCATTCTCCTATTTGAAATATATTTTTAATATATTTCAAATAGGAGAAATTTAAATTCATAAACTAGTATAAAAACAAACGTATTTTAGTAAAATAGGATACAAAAAGAATCAGGGCACTAATATTAAGGTATCGCTTTGTTTTCTAATTTTTAATTTGGTTGTGTTATATTCATTGTTCAGTAAGCGATTAGCTTAGGTGAAAAATATAATCACTGTTTCCTTTCTGATATATAACATTAGTGTAAAACAAAAAAGATAAATTGCATTCGTATTATTTATAATAAGTCATACTTAATTTTTAATAGTTATCCAAAATTTTATGGTACAAGAGAAGGATTTACAATTCTATGAGAAAAAAATAGGAAGAAATCCATACATCAAATCGAGAATCTTCCTATTATATATTGTTTACTAAAACAATGAATTTCCTATATCTATTGTGGCCAAGTTTTGACGTCTTGTACGTTCTCTTAAATAACGCTCAGTCGTCATAATAGATTCATGTCCTAAATAGTCACGTATTTTCTTAAGCTCGACACCTTTTCCCATCAAATGATTTGCAAAGAAGTGCCTACAGGTATGAGGAGTAATTCTATCTTTTCGATAACGTAGAAAGGGTAGGTTTGTTTCTTCAATTTTTTCTGCTGCATATTTTGATAAGTAGTCGGCTCTATAGTGAGAGCCATCTGCTTTAGGTAGAAAAGCAGATATACTAGAGGCGTCCAATTCACTTTTTTGCTTACGCAATTGACGAAGATGACAAATATCATCGAGTACATCCTCAAATATACGGACTTCTCTAGTTTTATTTCCTTTTCCAACTACACGTAGGAGATAAACATTTAAAGAAGGATGGAATGAAAGATCAGCCCAATTGGCGTTTGCAACTTCCTCAATTCGGAGACCAGTGGTGGTAAGAAGGAAAAACAAGGAATACATAAAAAAATTTGTTTTTTTCAGTGTATCTAGAATTTCATTCACTTCTTCTGGAAACAGGTCCCGGTTGACCAACTCTTCTTTTTTTACAGATACTTTTTTAAGGCGACTACTAAAGTTATCTGAGAGTCCATTGTTATCATAAATATATTTTAAAAACTGTTGAACCACTGTTTTCTTTCGGCGTAATGTAGTGGCAGCATACTTCTTACTTAGTTCATAGAAATATCTTTCCATCTCATTATGGGATAACTCATGAATAGTTCCTATTTTTTCTTTTATGTACCGAAGAAAATGAGACAGATCATGCAGATAGATCTTTTTAGTGCGGTCACTTCTTTTTTTCGTTAAAGAAGGTTCATCATGTAAAAATAAGTAAACCAATGATTCTTCATTTAATTTGGAATAATCAATATTTCGGATGCCCATACCCATAATTTTTTCAAAATGACTGTCGTCAAAAAAATCCGATTTGGATTTTACAATTTGAGTATTATGTTCATAATTTATAATATTCAAATTCAAACACATCCTTTATTGTAATGAAATGATAAAAATATATTTTTATATGAATTTTAATAACTCTAATTATACCACAATAAATGCATTATTTATTGTGGTATATAATGAAATATTTAAAAATATGTTTTCTTTCATTTATTTAATATTTACGTTTATGAAAGTATAATTGAAACGTTTAATAGTTTTTTTGTATATTTCAATCCAAATTCGATAGGAGGAGATTTTTTTTGAGTAATCTTCGTCGGAAAATTTTACATGAGATCTATGATTTAGAATATACCCATTGTTCAACTTGTCCTCTGAACAACCTATCAATGAATTGTACAGATGAACAACAACTGGAAAAACAAAGAAATTACAAACACTGTAAAGGTTGTCCCATCTTCGATTCCATTCGTGAAAAAGGGGAGCAATTGAATCTTTTATCAAAAAAGAGTACATTTAATAAGGTAAGAGAACGTTATATGGATAATCCGATCAAGTATCTGCAGTATAAAGAGTATTCAATAAAAGATGTAATAAAAGAAACGGGTTTGACCAAATATCAGTTAAGAAAATTTAAACAACAACTAGAATGAATGTTTCGGATGAGGTGAAATATGAACTATTTATCTTTAGAAGAGGTATGCGATAGGGTAGGTTTAACAAAAAATCAATTAAGCTATTTAATAAAGTATAAACAAATCGAACCTATCAATCCTACTACCTGGAAAGCAGATGGAGGATACCGTTTTGAGCAAGAAGATGTAGAAAAGTTAGAGGAATTATACAAAGACTCTTTAACATTAAAAGAAGCAGCTGAATTTCTAAATAAGTCTAAGACTTACGTTCATAATGCCGCTAAAGACGGGATATTGCCCTTTAAAGAGATTGCAAAAGGGAAATCTACTGAACGATTGTACTTAAAAAAGGATTTGGAAGTTTTCAAAGAAAAAATTGAAAACAAATCAAAAGAGGAATCAAAAGAAAAAAAGCAGCATTTAAGTCTCTATCTTGATGAAAAGGTAGTAGAAGCAATAAAGAAAAAGGCTGCAAAGAAAGGGTATAATGGCTACAAGAAGTTTGCTGAAGACATTTTATCTGCAGAAGTAAAAGAAGAAATAGAAGAATAGAATTCTAGAGAGAATAGATCCCTAAAAAACGAAAAAACGTTATAAGGGGTCTATCTTTGTTTTTAAGAAACTTTTCAACTCTCGAATCTTATTGTATTGCTGATATAACCAACGTTCTTTATAAACGAATTTGAGAACCCTTTTTTTGAGTGTGCCCCAAAAAAATTCTCTTAAAATACAAAAAAAGTAACATATATACTATATATAGAAAATTTTTGAAGGGGTAATGAGAAATTTAAGACGATTTTATTCAAGGTAAAAAAAGCACTCGAATTGAGTGCTTTTTTTATCATTTATCTGGTACATAACATGTGTTGTTATCCATATGGCATTTTTCTATCTTTGTTTTAGTATTCCCTTTTTTATCTCTGTAAAAAATTTTAACTGTCCCCTTGGCGCCATTATAATCAAATTCATATGCATTAGGGTATTTGTCTCTAACCCATATTAATCCTGAACCAGCACTTGCCGGCATTGCAGAAATAAGTAATGCAGATGTTAAACTTAGCGCCCCAACTATCTTTTTAATTTTTGACTTTGACATAAATAATCCCCCCTTATTATTTTATTAACTTATTAGAATAATGTAACTAATAGGTTAATAAAATGGTAACATATACCACAGGTATTTAAAATCAGTAAAACTTGATAAATAAATATTATAAAATTCAAAAAACAATTACTATTTCTAATAAAATTTAAGGGTAAGTGTAAAAACCTTTAAGTAAACATATTTTAATTATAGTAAACTAGATTATTCGAAAATGAATGTATCAATGTGGATTCTCTATTTAAATGAATAGGAATATGGTAAAATAGAAGTATAACTGTATATCGTGTGAAGGTGGGCTTGTTATTATCCCTTCTTTCCATTTGGAAGGAAAGGGGGTGATATAACATGGAATTTTTGTTTGAACTTTTAAAAGAAGTTGCTAGAGCAGTTGTGCGTGAGGTTTCAGCATACGCACTGAAAAAGCAATTCGAAAAAAAAGACAACAAAAAACCCGCGCTTCACCGACCAAAGTACAAGCGTGGGTCTAAAAGAAAAAGATAATGCATAATAACAGCCACCTTGACAGTAGCAGTTATGGGACGGGATGTTGACGCATCTCGTCTTTATTAGTTTATGCAATTCAGTTAAGTACTATACTTAATATATATTGGGTATGCATTCAATATATATCTAATCTACAGTAAACATACCATATTTTTATTTTTTGGTCAACGCTTGGACATATTAGAGGCTAAGCAATGGGGTTTATACTGTAATTCATAATGCAAGTGACTTTAGAGCAATAACAGTAGTTTTACAGGGAAGGGTTCATTTTCCCTAAAACAAGTAAAGCTATAAAAAAGTAAAATTTTCGTTTTGGGGATATTCATATTATTAGTTTAACAGAAATATAAGGCAGCCCTATATGCTCTAAAAAAGACACCCTAAAGGTGCCTTCAACAATTTGAATTACTGTATTAGTTAGTTGGCAGGAGATGGAATTCTAGATGCTGCAAAACGTGTGCCGTTACCTGCTATAATTTGACCAGCTAAACTAGGTGTAGCAACTACTTCAACTATATCCCCAGCATTTAATCTTAAGATATCAACTGTTTCCACAATATTATCCCCCTTGTAATACCTACTACATTTACTGCGCCATGGACTTCCTTATCAGGTCCTATAGACACACCGTTTACTGCAATAGATACAGTTATTTGATAAGGAGTGGTCTGAATAGTTGGTTGAAAATGTACAGATCCTATAATGTTATAAACCCCATCCTTTTTAGGAATAAATTTGGATGTAGTAGTATTATACTCGTTTGCTAAATCAAATTGTTCGTTCTGATACAATACTTGAATCGTTGAATTTGCTGCAAGTGCTGTAACTGATAAAGCCATTACCACTATTAACATGATTATTCTCGTAAATTTGTTCTTCATTCAAACCACTCCTTATATATAACGTAATTTCAACTCTTATAAAGAGCTAAATTACTTGTATAAGTATATAATAAAAAACCTTAAAACTGTATATTTTTATATATTATTTTTATTATATTAATAGTGTAAAAAAGAAGGGAAGGAGAGAGAATCTACCAATTACTATAATGTTGATTTCCTCAATATACATCAATATAATAATAATGTCAGAGCATGCTCTGATCAGTCAAAGTTATAGGGGTATAACAGATGACATTCATTGTTAAGATCATAAAATCGGATTCACTTATATGAAAAATACAAGCCTTTCTAATTGTAGGGAGGCTTGTATTTTTATTGTCCGACTACAAACATAAATATGATTTAAAAATAATAATGCAAATTAGGAATTTATTAAATAGTTACTATTAATTTAAAATAGTAACGTTATATAAAACAATAAACTATTGTCCCTCTAATTCTTCATTTAATTGACTACCATCAATTCCAATTTTTTTCAGAGTTTCGTCATCTACTTTTATAAAATCGCCTAATGCATCATCAAGATAAGGATAATCTAATGTTTTATTTTTTAATGTGATTTTTCTTTCTTCTATTTTTATTCTTCTATTTCCTAACCATATCTGAGGTGGATTCTTAAGTACATTTAATAATTTTTCTGATGTAATATCACCTTCAAAATCAGGCATTCTATAAACGTAAAGCTTATTGTTAAAAGAAATACCTGGTGGTATACGATTTAGAAAACGGATAAAGACAGAATGATCAACTATGTAAGTGTTATTAACAAATAGAGGTTCTCCTAACATAGCTGTAGTTAAAATTATTTTATGGATTTTTTTCGGCTTCCAATTTTCCGGTAAATCCAATTCCTTGCATACAATTCCCATATTCTTTATATAGAAATCAGCAATTCTTTCTAACTGTTCAGTTGTACTTCTTTCATCACTTGTCTCTTTAGCTTTTGGTTGATGAGCATAGAGCTTTAATAATAAATTGTAGTACTCTCTATATGTTGAAGGTTGGCCAAACGCTTTTATTTCAACAAAAAACAATTCATTATTAAGTTCAAACGCTGCATCACACTCAAAAGTCTCTCCCTTATGACTTTGTTTTAATCTTTTTGCTAGTATACCCTTCGTGTTTAGTGCTTTTAATACATCAGTTTCCAATCCAGTTCCTTTGAAAGAAATATCTATGTTGTTATTAACTAACAATGATACAAGAGACATCGAAGGATCAATACTTGCAGCAATTGAAGGGATAAGAACTAAAGCTCCATTAAATTCAATAAATGGACAGTCTAAAAGGTCCTTCGAATCATTATTAAATATAAATTTTTCAATTATGATATCAGTGCTAGTTCTAGAAATCCCTCTTTTAACAAATAGTTTTTTCCAATATTTCTTTTCTCGAAAAATAGTCCAATTCCCTAACGAAATCGGGCGTACATACCCATTATTAAATCTATTTTCCAGTTCTTTTTTTGACTCCAATATAATAATTGTATAAGCCCGAATCCATTCAGTAAGAGATACATTTAAACATTTTATATTCAAATCGTGGGTAAGTAAGAATTCTCCTATAGCAATAGAATAAAATACCTCATCTTCACATAAATATTGTTTTGGAGCTAATTCTACTGATTCCGTATTAACTTGAGCAGTTACCTCTGAACTTAAGAAGTCATAATACCATTTATTTTTCTGGCTTATAAATCGTATTTTCGAGGATTCCTGAGCCCTTAAGAAACCATCGTTATTTAGTTTGACGTTAAAATTATTATTATCTTCGGTTATGATAGCATTACTAAATTTCCATTTCTGTTCCAAATTTATTAGTGATGAAAATATGTCAAAAAGTTCAATATGATCTCTAGCAGCCCGAATTTCGTTCATACTTACATGTTCTAATTTCTCTAAAGTACCGTTTTCATACTGTAGATATTTCAATATTCTACCTGCATTCTCTACAACACTATCTGCAATTCCTTTAGCATGATTTATAACATCTCCAACGGGTAACACTTCTGCTTTACCTGGATCGTATAAGCTTATAACAAAAGGATAAGACTTTTTTATTTCCTGTAACGAACGCCCTTTTATATATTCGGTTAATGATCCCATCCAAATTTCTAAGGCTACAATAAATGAAAGGACTCTTTTACTTTGAGGAATCTTATTTAATGCCTTTGTTTCTCTTAAATCCCTAAAATCTTGAAAAATGCTATTTAATGAATTTATGGTTGTAACAAACTCATCAATATGCTCTTTACAATTTGGATAACGCGCCTCAATTAATGAAACTATTTCTTTATAAGTATCATTTATTTTTGAATGGTAAGGATTAAAACATATCCCCGAAAGTCTTACAAGATCTAACGTTTCTTCTACAGTATGTTCTTTCATAAAAACTTCTAAATGGGTTTTAAAACGCTTTTTATTTCTACTTAATTTCTCTAATTCATAAAAATCCCACAACATCAACTTATGCACTTCCCATCACATTTATTATTAGCGATATATTAATAATAAATGTGATTTAAGAAATTTTCAAAATAATAGCTCGTGAGCTATATAATATTAAATTCTACTTATTCAGGAGTAGGTGTCCAAGTATCTAAAGTGATTTGAAGAAGACATGTTGAAAAGTTATCCAACTACTCCATATAATGAAAAAGAAACAAAATCACTATAAAACTAAATATATTTAGTTTGCAGGAAGGGGAATTAACATGGGAGGGACAATTGAACTAACAAGGTTGTTTTCTTTATCAAAAAATATGCTAATACAAGGCATTGATTATCAAGTTATAAATGGAATAAGCTATAAAAATAATTTAGAGATATGCGCAATTTTCAAATATGATTATGAGGATATAACTAGCAAGAAAAAGTATGATAATATAGCAAATAAAATATACACATTGGGCTTATTTAAAAAGGGAACTAGAGATTTTTTTGAATTACCATTAAAATACGAAATTAAAGGGAATTATAAATCATTTAAATTACCGTTAGTAGGTCCGAAAGATATTTTATACAAAAAACTTCGTGAGTTTCTGGAAATTGATTATACAAAAAACGGTCCTTTTAAACCGCTAGATTTCTTCAAGTTTCTACATAAAGCTATTCCTACCACAGCCAGTATTCATAATAAAGATAGATTGGTTTGTTCATATTCATATCCTACCAGCAAAGATAATGAACATGAAAAAATTTATTTTCTTAGTTTCCTTAATAATGATTTAAGTGGAAAAAAAAGAAGCTTAGAAAATAAAGCGAAAACAGAGAAACTTTTACCAGATGCTCATAAGATTATTGGCACAAGGAATATTTCTGTACGTTTTACGCATATACCAAAAGATGAAAGAAAAGAAAAAGAAGAAATAACGACTAAATTTAAAGAACTCAAATTTCAAATATATAAATAGTTTATCAATACGGATAATAAGTATAAAAGTAAAAAATTAAATCGTTTAATAACGGAAAGTCACTAAAATCGGTGTTTTTAGTGAAGATTTAAAGTTGTATGTCATTGTACATTAATGTTCGGCGCCATAAACTTAGATTACTAACTTAGTTGAATTATCATTCATATAAAAGTTCCCAAATTTGTGGCGCCAGACAAAAATATTGTAGAAAGACATAAAAGTCTAAACTAAAATCTCATGAATAATCGTTGATAAATAGCCATTATCATAAATTTTGTAGGTACTTTCATGTCTCAATAATGAGACATGAAAGTTTAAACTTTATGAACATAGGACAAGAAACTCTAAACTACTTAGCTTATAATAAAATACCCACGAAAGTATTTCACTTATACAAAAGACAAGAAGCTTCTTGTTTTAACTTTAGAAAAAGCAAATTTATATCGATATAACACAGTCATAGATGTTAGTTCAATAGCATCTATATACTTATTGGTATGGGGATTTTCCCATTTGAAACCTATTGCTTATTTTTCCATCTTTTCGATGATAGGAGCTTTAGCGGATAATTCACCGGTTGCCATATTATTCATAAAATATGCCCCATAAATAGTAATAGTATCTCCAATATTTATATCCTGTAAGATTTCAGGGGAAACGATAGCACTAACAGTCGAATCCTCATTAGAAATTTCAATAGCGTCATTTGATTTATTGATTACATTTCCAGTGTGCATTTTATATTGTTTTTTTAGTACGTTTTCTTCATTTTCTTTTTGAACAATTGCATATTTAGCTGTATCGGGCTGCCCAAATACAAGACCATCTATAAAAATAGGTGCATAAATAGTAACTGTATCTCCAATTTGAATATCTTTAAGGATTTCAGGGGAAGAAACCATAGCATCTAAACTTGTATTTCCATCAGAAATAATTAAAGACTTTTCTGTTTTAGCAGTTACTTTACCAGAACGTTTTTTGTGTTGATTTAGTAAAGCTTTTTCTTTTTTATCGGCTTCTGATATCGACTTCAATTTATCCATACCTGTAATAGGAGTAACTGTCTTACTTGCCAACTTTTCGATGATAGGAGCTTTAGCGGATAATTCACCAGTTTCCATATTATTCATAAAATATGCCCCATAAATAGTAACGGTATCTCCAATATTTATATCCTGTAAGATTTCAGGGGAAACGATAGCACTAACAGTCGAACCTTCACTAGAAATACTAATTGAGTTATTTGTTTTATTAATTACATTCCCAGTATGCTTTTGGTATTGGTCTTCTAGAACATTTTCCTCATTTTCCTTTTGAACAATAGCATATTTAGCTGTATCGGGCTGCCCAAATACAAGACTATCTATAAAAATAGGTGCATAAATAGTAACGGTATCTCCAATTTGAATATCTTTAAGGATTTCAGGAGAAGAAACCATAGCATCTAAACTTGTATTTCCATCAGAAATAATTAAAGACTTTTCTGTTTTAGCAGTTACTTTACCAGAATGTTTTTGGTGTTTATTTAGTAGAATTTGTTCTTTTTTATTTTGTGTTGAAACAGCTGTCTCAGTAGTTAAAGATCGATTTTCTATTGAAATTGACTCACCTTCTTTACTATTGATATCCATATCCTTACTGTTGACTTTTTCTCTCAATTTATCTTTTATTTCTTTAGAAAACATATCTGTTTTAGCAGTAAGTTGAGCAGCTTCAGCTCGTGTTATGAATCTATTTGGTTGCCAGCCGTTATCAGTGCCATTAGAAATTTTTAAATCAATTAAAACATTGGCGAATTTTTC